>NZ_JBBFKU010000040.1:0-31692 GCF_037481895.1 Tenuifilum sp. | reverse complement strand
TCACGATTCACGTTTAACGGACTCAAACTTCCTCTAACTTCTTCTAACTCCATAATATTCTATCTATTCCGACTCATTCCGACTCATTCCGATTCATTCCGCCTCAAATCTTGCGTTTCACGGCTCACGATTCACGTTTAACGGACTCAACATCCTCTAACTCCATCACATTCTGCTTATTCCGACTCATTCCGACTCATTCCTCTAAAATTAGCCCGGTTGAATTTGTTAATTCATGGCACTTCGGTTTAAAATTTTATAAATTTGTATTACAATGTAGTTTAGCCTTTACTCATATTTAAATGAATAATACTTTTACCGTATCGATTTAGTATTTTTAACCAAAATAACTGTGGTCAACACATGACAGGAATGGATACCCTTGATAAAATAAGAAGGAAAATAGCAATCTACATTGTTGACTACAGCATTGAGTGGTCCGACATCCTTTTTAACGGCTTGGAATGCTCTGAGCCTTTTTATATCAAAAAATTCGCAAATGGCGAGGAGTTTATTAACTATTTAAAAACCGAGAAGCTTAGCAAGCGCATAACTCATGTTGCCCTTATTGGCTATACATTTTACGATGAAAAGAATCAAACCCTGATGAATGGTATAGAGATTCTTGAATCGCTCAAAAAGATTAAACCCTTTGTAAATGCCATTATGCTTGCCAATGAGGACGAACAGGAGTATGGTGGTTACGTTAAAAAACTTGGTGCTGTGGCTGTTATCAATAAGGACGATAGCGCACTACTCCGAATAAACAACCATATCGCATTGCTATTCAGCAAACAAGCCCTGGCACAACGTAAGAAAGATTTTAAAATAGCGTTGTATATCTGGATTGGAACAATCATTATCATGGCGTCATATCTACTTATTGGTTACTATTTAATCTGACAAAATTGCATAGGCTTGCCTAATTGACATTTTCTTGTCAACTCCATTGCGCTTTGTCATTATATTGACTATCAGGTTGATACTCAAAATTTCATTTTGATATCTTTATCAACGCCTTTGTTGGCATTGGAATTGAAAAGTTGGGTAAGGTATGTATCGATAATGTTGAACCTAAAATATTGATGTACAATGCAAACAGGAAAAATTGGCGTAACCACTGAGAACATTTTCCCAATAATAAAAAAGTTTTTGTATTCTGACCATGAGATATTTTTAAGGGAGTTAATTTCCAACGCCGTTGATGCCACCCAAAAGCTAAAAACTTTAGCATCGGTTGGCGATTTTAAGGGAGAGCTTGGCGACCTTACCATCAGGGTGAAGGTTGATAGGAAAAAGGGAACACTCACAATTAGCGATAGTGGTGTGGGCATGACCGCCGATGAAATTGACCGCTATATCAATCAAATTGCTTTTTCAGGTGCCGAGGAGTTTTTGGAAAAGTATAAAACCCAGGCTAACGGTATTATTGGCCATTTCGGGCTTGGTTTCTACTCATCGTTCATGGTTAGCGATAAGGTGGAGATTATTACCCGTTCATGGCAGGATGGCGCCAAACCAGTTCGCTGGAGTTGCGACGGTACACCTGAGTATAAAATTGAAGACGCTGACCGTGAAGCTCGCGGAACCGATATTGTTTTACATATAAGCGACGATTCAAAGGAATTCCTTGAAGATCATAGGATTGAGGAATTGCTTCGCAAGTATTGTCGGTTCTTGCCCATCCCCATAGCCTTTGGAACCGAAAAGGAATGGAAGGATGGCAAGGAGGTTGACACTGGGAAAGACAGAATAATTAACGAAACCAATCCGCTCTGGACTCGCAAACCCGCCGAGTTGAAGGATGAGGACTACCAAAAGTTTTACCGCGATTTATATCCCGCCCAGGAGGAGCCCCTTTTTTACATTCACCTGAATGTGGATTACCCTTTCAATCTAACGGGTATCCTTTACTTTCCAAGAATAAAAACTAACTTCGACATTCAAAAGAATAAAATTCAGCTATACTGCAATCAGGTTTACGTAACCGATTCGGTTGAAGGTATTGTGCCTGAATTTTTGACATTGCTTCATGGCGTTATCGATTCGCCCGATATTCCATTGAACGTTTCGCGTAGCTACCTGCAAAGCGATTCGAATGTAAAGAAAATATCATCGCATATTACCAAAAAGGTTGCCGATAGGCTTCAGGAAATATTCAAGAATGACCGTGAACAGTTTGAGAAGAAATGGGACGACCTTAAGCTGTTCATCACATTTGGCATGATTACCGACGAAAAGTTCTATGAACGTGCCGAGAAGTTTGCTTTACTCAAAAATGTTGATGGTAAATATTTCACCTTTGAGGAGTACGAAAAGCTGGTTAAGGAAAACCAAACCGATAAGAACAAAACCCTTGTTTACCTGTATGCCAGCGACAAGGACGATCAGCACAGTTACATAGAGGAGGCAAAAGTGCGTGGTTACGATGTGCTACTGATGGACGGACAACTTGATCCTCATTTCATAAACACTTTGGAGACCAAGCTGAAGGATACCCGATTTGCCCGTGTCGATTCCGACGTAATTGACAAGCTAATTGTTAAGGAGGACAGAAAGGAGGTTAGCCTACCAGCCGAGGAACAAGCCGATTTAAGGTTAGTTTTTGAGGGTGCGCTTCCAGCTCAGGATCACTACTGGGTATCGTTTGAGGAACTTGGCGAGGGGGTAAATCCGGTGGTTATCACCCAGTCCGAGTTCATGCGCCGCATGAAGGATATGTCGGCCATGAGCCCAACTTCAAGCTTTTACGGTAGCATGCCCGATAGCCGTAACCTTGTGGTCAACGTATCGCACCCCTTGGTTAAATCTATTATTGAAGCTAAAAGCAAGCAGCTTAGCGAAAAGCTCAGCGAGGTTAATGAGAAGATAAAGCCTGTAAAGGCTAAGGTAGAGGAGCTCGAAAAAGCTCAGAAGGGTAAAAAGGACGAGGAGATACCTCAAGCCGATAAGGATGCCCTTGCCGATGCCGAAAAACAGCTCGATAAGCTGGAGGAGGAACGTAGCGCAGTTCTAAAGGACTTTGGTAAAAATTACAAGTTGGTAAAGCAGCTTATCGATCTGGCATTACTGGCTAACAACATGTTAAAGGGTGAGGACTTAAGCCGGTTTGTGAAGCGGAGCATTGAACTGATAAAAGGAGAATAGTAATCGCATAAATTATTTGGTTTTGGCTCTACAATTCGTAGAGCCTTTTTTTATTGATGCACAAAAATTTGTTAGCCACAAAAAGTTTGAACAAACTACCCTTTTTTTTGTAATTTTATACAAAACCATCACATGGAACGCGATATACTAACCACCAAGCGAAAGGCTTTAGCCATAAACCTTGACCCAACAATTTATGGTACGATTGCTGAAATTGGCGGAGGACAGGAGGTGGCACGTGCATTCTTCCAAGCGGGTGGGGCATCGGGAACTATTGCTAAAACCATCTCCGCATACGATAAGGTGTTTAGCGATTACCTGTATAGCGATGGCGATAGCGGACGGTACGTGTGCCTAAAACGCTTACAGCAAATGCTTGATGCTGAGTACAAACAGCTAATTGATGTGCTTAACTCTGAAAGAAGTCCCGATAAACGTTTCTTTGTTTTTGCAAATACGGTTGAAACGCTTAACTTCCGAAAGGATAACCAGGGACATGGTTGGCTTGGTGTACGTTTTGAACTTACCAAACAAGGCACGGCTAACGAGGTGGTTGTTCACGTTCGCCTGAATGAGAACGATGCTATTTTGCAGCAGTACACCTTAGGAACTCTTGGCGTAAACCTTATTTATGCCTGTTTTTACTACCATAAAAGCCCCACACTATTCCTACAGTCGCTTATGGATAATCTTTCAACCGATAGGGTTGAGATAACCATGGTTCGAATGAGTGGGCCCGATCTGGATTACGTGGACAATAGGCTCTTGGGGGTTCAACTGGTTAAGAATGGTATGACCCCGGCGATTTTTTTCGATCGGTATGGCAATGTTCAGGAGCCCGACGATATGCTGTATAAGAAGAACGCATTGGTACTTAGGGGACGTTTCAGACCAATTACCTACGTGGGCTTCGATATCTTAAAAACATCTTATGCTCATTTTAAGAAAAATGCTTTGTTTAAACCCGATAATACCCTTCAGATCTGTGAAATCACACTTAATAATCTTCTTGAAGAGGGCGAGCTGAAAGAACGCGATTTCCTGGATCGGGTTGATTTGCTAAATGGGATGGGTCAAAACGTTTTAATATCAAACTTTAGGGAGTTTTATAGATTGGTTGATTACTTTGGAAGGTTTAAGCATAAAAACCTTAGAATAGTTATGGGTATACCAACCTTTATGAAGGTGCTTGATAAATCCTACTATGCAAATTTACCTGGAGGCTTACTTGAGGCTGTAGGCAAAATGTTTCCTGCCCGTACAAAGTTCTATATTTATCCTGCACTTGACCGAAACACTGGCAATATTAGGTACATCACCGATATTACAATTCCCGATGACGTGATGCACATTTTCCATTACCTGAAGCAGAACGATTTGATTGTTAGTCTAACAGGCGTAAATGAGCAGTGGCTTAAAATAACCTCGGATGAAGTTTTAAGCCTGATACAAAGCAACGATAAGCGATGGGAAAGCATGGTGCCCAAGTATGTGGTTAAAACTATAAAGCAGAAAAAGCTGTTTGGTTACACCGGTTGACTTTGCACAAATCTTTTTACTCAAAATTGAGGCTTATTTTGAACTTTAGTATCTGCTTAGTGTTGGTTATTGAAAATTTTTGAGTATGGAAAACATTCTTGGTAATATCGATCCTAAGACTATTGATGAACTTTACCGGATGTGGAAGAGTAATCCAAGTTCAGTAGATGAGGGCTGGCAAAAGTTCTTTTTGGGTTTCGACCTGGCTATTTCTGGGTCTCACAGTGCACAGGATTGTATTGCTGACTCAGAATTCAAGGTGATAAAGCTAATTGAAGCATACCGTATGCGGGGGCACCTGTTCACAAAGACCAACCCGGTACGGACTCGCCGTAGCTACTCACCAACCCTTGATATCGAAAACTTTGGTTTAGGTACAAAAGATTTAGACAACCGATTTAAAGCTGGTGAACTAATAGGTTTGCCTAACGCTACTCTTTCTGAAATCATTGAAAGGCTAAACAGGATATACTGCCGTAGTATTGGCGTTGAATACATGTACTTGCGGGAGCCAAAACTGGTTGATTGGATACAGAGTAGGGTAGAGGGAACCCTAAACCATACCCAGTTTAGCCCCGACCAACAGAAGCATATTCTTTACCACCTAACCGCAGCTGTAGGATTTGAGCAGTTTATACATAGGAAGTTTGTTGGACAAAAGCGATTCTCGCTGGAAGGGCTTGAGGCGCTTATACCTGCACTTGATACTACCATTGAACATGGTGCTGAGCATGGGGTAAAGGAATTTGTAATTGGTATGGCTCACAGAGGACGTTTAAACGTGATAACCAACATAATGCGTAAGCCCTACGAGGAAATTTTTGCCGAATTTATTGGTGAGGCATACGACGATGAATCAACCCTTGGCGATGTTAAGTACCATTTAGGATACTGCAATACCATTGAAACCGATAAGGGTAAAATGGTAAGGTTACACCTTGTTCCAAACCCTTCGCACCTTGAAACTGTTGGCCCGGTTGCCGAAGGTATTGCTCGCGCCCGAATTGACGATGCCTACCAGGGCGATGTTAATAGTTTGATTCCAATAATCATTCATGGCGATGCGGCTGTTGCTGCCCAGGGTGTGGTATACGAAACCATTCAGATGTCGCGGCTAAGTGGCTACTCCACTGGAGGAACTATACATATTGTGCTAAATAACCAGGTTGGCTTTACTACAAACTATATTGATGCCCGTAGCAGTACCTACTCAACCGATGTGGCAAAGGTTACCCTATCGCCTGTTTTCCACGTCAATGCCGACGACCCGGAGGCATTATTGCACGTAATTCGTTTGGCTGTTGAGTTTCGTCAAACCTTTCACCGCGATGTTTTTATTGATTTGCTGGGCTACCGGAAGTATGGGCACAATGAGGGCGATGAGCCTCGCTTTACCCAGCCTGTACTTTACGATTTAATTGCAAAACATCCCAATGTGCGGGATATTTATACTTCCAAGTTGGTTGAAACTAAGGTGATATCGGTTGACGATGCCGCTACCGTCAGGAAGGATTACGATACCATGCTCGAGGAACGTTTTGTGTTAGCGCAGGCAAATCCAAAAATCAGGATAGGTAGGTTTATTCCTGAAAAATCGAGTGGTTATAGGTACTCATCCAGTAATGATTTCGAAAAATCGCCCGATACAGGTGTAAGCAAGGAAATGCTTAATATGGTCTCCAACGCTTTACTTGAGTTACCCTCTGGAATTGATTTTTTCAAAAAGTTAGTTAAGATAATTGATGAGCGACGGGAGAACTATACCCGGCAAAAGGTTGATTGGGCAATGGCTGAACTTTTAGCTTACGGGACGCTCATTGCCGAGGGGCACCCTGTGCGCTTAAGTGGGCAAGATTCTGAGAGGGGAACTTTTTCGCATCGTCACTCAGTGTACTCAATTCAGGGAAGCGAGGAAAAGTATTACCCGCTTCAAAATATTTCAAATGCTAGGGCAAAGTTTTCAGTTTACAATAGTCTCCTCTCGGAGTATGGGGTTTTAGGTTTTGAGTATGGCTATTCTGTGGCTTTACCTAATGGGTTAACCATATGGGAGGCACAGTTCGGCGATTTTCATAATGTTGCTCAGGTTATTATTGATCAGTATATTAGTTCAGCCGAAGATAAGTGGGGGTTGCAATCGGGGCTTGTGCTTCTTTTACCCCATGGTTTTGAAGGGCAAGGACCTGAGCATTCCAGCGCTCGAATAGAGCGGTTTCTTACCCTTTCTGCGCGCAATAACATGCAAATTGTAAATGCTACAACACCTGCCAACTTTTTTCATGTATTACGGAGGCAGCTAAAGCGCGATTTCAGAACCCCATTGGTTGTATTCACACCCAAAAGTATACTTCGTCACCCTAAAAATATTTCAACCCTTCAGGAACTCGAGAGTGGCAGTTTCCTAGAAGTGATTGACGACAGTAATGTTGACGAAAAAGCTGTATCGCGAGTTGTATTCTGCAGTGGAAAAATTTACTATGATCTACTGCAGCGTAAGGAAGAACTTGATGTAAACGATATTGCATTGGTTCGGATTGAGCAGCTATATCCTTTCCCATCTCGTCAAGTTGAAAAAATACTCGATAGATATCCAAATGCAAAGAAATGGCTCTGGGTTCAGGAAGAGCCCCAAAATATGGGGGCATGGAACTTTGTAAAGGATAGGATAACTGGTGTACCTCTTGAGGTTATCTCAAGGGCGCCAAGCGGAAGTCCTGCCGTTGGTTTAAGTAAGATTCATAACCTGGAGCAAAAGGAGATAATCACTAAGGTATTTAGACCCTGCACCTGCGAGTTAAAGAACAAGTATTGCGGATTGCAGTGCGAGGAAGGGTCACGTCGATTCGATAGGCTCAATCAGTACGAATATTTCGAAAGAAAGTAGTTAATTATAAATATTGCATTTATGATCGTAGATGTAAGAATCCCCTCGCCCGGCGAGTCGATATCGGAGGTTGAACTCACGCGCTGGCTTGTATCCGATGGTGATATTGTTGAAAAAGATCAGGAAATAGCCGAAGTTGAATCGGAGAAAGCAACACTACCAATCATTGCTCCAGAAGCAGGAAAAATCGTCCTAGTTGTTTCGGTTGGCATGATAAAGGTCAATGAGGTTTGCTGCAGAATAGATACATCCTTTGCAGGGAAATCTCCCAAAGCCATGCCCACTGCCAACAGTGAGAGTCAACCAAAAGTAGAATTAGTTGAAAAGCCTAAACTAACAACCGAGGGAAAAACAGATTTTCCCACACATGAAGATAAGATTGCTGATAAAGTAAAGGTTACCCCGCTGGCACGAGAACTCATGCATGAGTATAATATGAATATTGATGATGTTCTTAATGGTCTCAGGAGGATTACGGCTGGTGATGTACAAATGGTTAAGGATACATTAAATTACCTTGTAGTTACCTCTGACAAGCCCAAAGAAGCATTAACTTTGGAACGTTCCGAAGAGCGCATTAAAATGTCGCAGCTTAGGAAAAAGGTTAGCGAGCGCTTGGTAACCGCTAAAAACACCACGGCAATGCTTACAACCTTTAACGAGGTTGATATGAGCCGTGTGCAGGAGATTAGAGCAAAATACAAAACCGATTTTCAGCAAAAGTTTGGTGTTAAGTTAGGGTTGATGTCGTTCTTTGTGCGGGCTGCAGTTGAAGCGCTGAGGTTACACCCCATGACCAACTCCATGATAGATGGCGAAGATATAGTAACCCCAAGTTACATTGACATGGGGATTGCCGTTCAAACCCCTAAGGGGCTAATGGTTCCTGTGCTTCGTAATGCACAAACCATGAGTTTTGCTGAAATTGAAAAAGAAATACTCAGGCTTGCCACCAAGGCAAGGGAAGGGCGAATTACCCTCGATGAGCTTAATGGAGGAACATTTACCATTACCAATGGTGGTATTTTTGGGTCAATGCTTTCCACGCCCATTCTAAACTACCCACAATCGGCAATACTGGGTATGCATAACATTGTTGATAGACCGGTAGCCGTAAACGGCAAAGTGGAAATTCGGCCTATTATGTATGTTGCCCTATCGTATGACCATAGAATTATTGATGGTAAGGACTCAGCAGCATTCCTGATGGATATCAAGCGGATGATTGAGAACCCTGAAAAGCTGTTGTTTGGTGGCGACGATCCGATTATGAAGCTAATAGGCTTATAAAAAAAGCGGCCTTTGTGGCCGCTTTTTTTCTACTTGAACTCACCATCCTCAAAGGCAAGTTTCATAATCTTGTAAACTCTTCCTTCGCTATCCTTTACAGGGATATAGGTTTCAAGGAAATGGTATGTTTTGCCTTTCCAGGTAATTGTCGATTTAACCTTTTTGCTAATACCGGCTTTAAGGTTATCCCAGAATGTTCCATACTCCTTCTTTTGTACATCGGAAAGCTCAAGGTTATCGCTATGGTGGCTACCAATTAGCTGTTCACGGGGAACCCCAACAAACTGGATGAAGGAATCGTTTACATTCAGAATATTGCCGTTAAGGTCGTACTCAATAACGTAAGCAGAACTTTGAATTGATTTGATAAACTCCTCAATTTCAGCCGATTTGCGTTCAACTTCCTCCTGGGTGGCCTGTAATTCTTCCATATTCTGGCGCATTTCCTCTTCCTGAGCCTTCATCTCTTCGGCTTGCATTTGCGATTGCTCCAGTAACATCTTAGTACGTGCATTTATTTTAACCGAAAGGATGGTTGAGGCAATGCTTTCAGCAATCTTTTCAATAAATTCAATTTCGTGCTTTTCTAGCACCTTGAACGAGGCCATTTCAATCACGCCTAGAACTTCATCTTCATGTTTAAGGGGTACAAGAATCACGCATCGGGGATTTGCGTCGCCCAAACCTGATGTGATGTTAACGTAATCGTCAGGTACATCGGTCATGAAAATGGTTTCCTTTTCCATGGCGCAGGCGCCAACAAGCCCTTCGCCTTTCTCAATTTGTTTGGTTAAATACTTTTTCCTATCCCATGCAAAAGCTGAAACCAGCTCAAAGTATTGGTTGGTTTTGTCCTCATCGTTCCAGAGGAAAATCCCCCCCTGGTTAGCTCCTACATACTTAACCAATGCGGCAATTACGCTATCGCAAAGTTTTTGCAGGTCGTTGTTGTTTTGGCGGAGTATCTCACCAAATTTTGCGTAACCCTCATTTGCCCAGGAACGTTTTTGATCGTCAATCTTACGCTTCTCCTCATCCTCGGCTGCCTTTTTAAGGCTGTCGCGCATGTGTATTAACGATTTTCCAAGCACATCCTTATCGCTGAGTAGCTCTAGGTAGGTTGTATAGTTTCCTTTACCAATCTCGTTGGCAAAGGTTGTTTTATGACCAATACCATCAATTGTGGTGTTAAGCGCTAACGCCATCTCTTCAATTTCATCACCAGTATTGAGGTCAACCTTTAGCTCATCCGATACTTCGCCCCTGGCCATTCGTTTCAGGATATCGGTAATGCGCTTTATGGGTTTAGTTAGGTTGTCGGACACAAAAAGCAATACCAGCACCATTACAAGCAAGCCTGCAATGCTAACAAATAGCGAAACGTAAAGGGTTTTCTTGGCATTAGCCATTATTACATCAACTGGTACCGATAGGGCTAATGACCATGGAGTTTTTGTTTTGCCAGCAATTATTGGTGAATGGCAAATAAGTAGCTGTTTGCCTGTTTCGTCGGTTTTTGTGTAGTAGAATTCTTCGCCCTTGGCTATTCTTTCTGCAATCTTTTCTTTTTCGTTATCAATTTTGAATGCTTCATCAATTTTTTTATTGATAAAGTCTTTGCTAGGATGTGCGGCAATTATTCCTTCGTTTGAAATTAGGTACGCAAAACTTCCTTTTACAGGTTTAATTTTCGATACCATCTCCTGGAGACTTTCCAGGCTAACATCACTGGCCACTATCCCGCTGAAAGCGTTGTTGATGTAAATGGGGGAGTAGTAGGTAATCATCAGTTTAATATCGGCTTTTCCGGTAGTAACCTGGTCAACGTAGGGTTCCCAAATTGCTTCTTGCCCCAGCTTTTTGTATTTACCATAAATAGGAGGATCGCCATTTATGCTACGCTCATCGTATAGCCATTTTATCTCGTTTCCTTCACGCCAAGTGGTGATAACAAACCGTCCGTAATCCTTATCGTAACCCGGCACAAACGATTTGTACTCCCAGCTATCCCATATTGAGTAAATTTCAGGGTTTTCCCTTAAAACAGGGATGTACATGTCAAGAAAAAGCTTTTTCCACTGTTCATGTGGCATATTTTTATACACTGTAAAGGCCTGAGAAAGGGTTCTGACAAGCGATAACTCCTTTTCAAATATTGCTCCTACCTCTTTTGCCGATACTTTTGCGGTTAGTTGGGTTTTTTCAATGGCATCGCTATAAATATTTGCCCTCGACTGCCAAAGGATGTAACCTACGGAGGCAACGTAAAGAATTGCAGTTACCGTTAGGATGTAGAGTAAAATTTTCTGCCTTATCTTTAGCTTACGTTTCATGGGACTTAAATTTTTTTGATAAACATATATCTTTTTTGATAAAAATACAATTTCTAAGTTTAAAAAACAGGGGTGTTAAACTTTGAATTTTTTTATTAGTCAAAATCAAAACCTAAATCAACAAAAGCTATGAAACAAATACTGAAAAAAATTCAGTTACTGCTCTTTGCAGTTACGGTTTTTACTGTTAACGCCCTTGCACAGCAGTATAAGTACGAAACTGTTCCAAACGACCCAATGGGTGTAAGAATTTATACCCTTGATAACGGGTTAAAGGTGTTAATGTCAGTAACCAAGGATGAGCCCCGCATCCAAACATTTGTTGCCGTTAGAGTGGGGAGTAAAAACGATCCCAAAGAAACCACGGGTTTAGCCCATTACTTTGAGCATATGATGTTCAAGGGAACTCCCGATTTTGGTACGCTCAACTGGGAAAAAGAGAAAGAGATGATCAATACCATTGAGCAATTGTTTGAGGTTTACCGTAACGAGACCGATTCGCTCAAGCGTGCTGCGATTTACCATAAAATTGATAGCATCTCCTTTGAGGCATCAAAGCTTGCCATTCCAAATGAGTACGATAAGCTTATGACTGCCATTGGATCAACAGGGACAAATGCTGCAACATCAAACGACTACACCATTTACATAGAGAATATCCCAAGCAATCAGCTTGAAAATTGGGCAATGATTCAGGCTAACCGTTTCAGCCATCCGGTGCTCAGGCTTTTCCACACTGAACTTGAAACTGTTTACGAGGAAAAAAACATGTCGTTAACCAACGATACCCGTAAAGCTGGTGAGGCTCTGTTGCGTGGTCTATTCCCCAATCACCCCTATGGGCAGCAAACTACACTTGGTGAGGCTGAGCATCTCAAGAATCCCTCAATGAAAAATATCCGTGAGTTCTTTGACAAGTATTATGTTCCCAATAACATGGCAGTTATCCTTGCTGGCGATTTTAACCCCGACGAGGCAATAAAGGTAGTGGATAAGTACTTTGGAACCCTTAAGGCAAAACCCTTGCCTGAGTTTAGTATTGTTCCTGAGGAGCCAATTATTCAACCCAAGGAATATGAGGTTGTTGGCTTGGAGGCTGAGAACGTATCCATTGGATTCCGTTTTGCCGGTGCAACCTCGGCCGATGCCGATATGCTATCGCTTATTAACTCCATTCTTTATAACACTAAAGCGGGTCTTATCGATTTAAATATCAATAAAAAACAGCTTGCACTCAGGGCTTATGCATCAGCAAGAGTGATGACTGATTATTCAATTCTACAGCTTGGCGGCCGAAATAAGAAGGGACAGTCACTGGAAGAGGTAAAGGATCTGCTATTAAAGCAGGTTGAGTTATTGAAAAAGGGAGAGTTTCCTGACTGGATGCTTGAGGCAGCAATCAACAACTATAAGTTGAACAGGATGAACGCTCTTGAATCTGCATCGAGCCGTGCCCGGTTGATGATGAATGCTTTCCTTAATGGTATTGAATGGGAAAATGTGGTAAATAGCATTGAACGGTTACAAAAAATTAGCAAGGATGATGTTGTAAAATTTGCTAACGATTACCTGGGGGATAACTATGTTGTGGTTTATAAACGTCAGGGTAAACCCCAGGATGTGGCAAAGGTTGCTAAGCCCCCAATTACTCCAATTCATATTAACCGCGATGTTGAATCCGATTTTCTAAAGAAAGTAAAGGAAACAAAGGTAACACCTGTTGAACCAGTGTTTATTGACTATAATAAGGATATTACCAAAATTAAGCTTAATAAAAATATCGAAGTTCTTTACAAGCAGAACACTGAGAATGGGACATTTAACCTGGTCTACTACTATCCGTTTGGTAGCTTAAGTAATCCGGCACTGACCCATGCAGCTGATTACATACAGCTACTGGGAACCTCAAAGTTGAGTGCGGAGGAGGTTAGCCAGGAGTTTTATCGATTGGCATGCACCTTCAACATTAATGTTAACGATGAAGATACTTACATTACTCTTTCTGGTTTAAGCGAAAATGCCGCCAAGGCCTTAAACCTAATGGAATCACTACTTAACGATTGTCAACCCGACGAGTCAGCCCTAAAGGCCTATATTGCCAACCAGATAAAAGCCCGTAACGATGCTAAACGTAACCAATCGGCAGTATTTAGTGCATTGGTTAGCTACGCTACCTATGGAGATAACAATCCCCAAAAATTTATACTGAGCGATAAAGAACTTAATGAGCTAAAAGCCAACGATCTAATTAGTATAATCAAGAGTTTAAGTTCCTACCGCCATACAGTGCTTTACTATGGCCCATTAGCATCGAAAGATTTAAAGGTTATGCTTAGCAAGGAGCACCGTTTACCCAAAAAATTCATTCCAACACCGGAAAATAAAAGGTTTGAACCCCTTGAAACAACATCCGAAAGAGTGCTTTTTGCCCATTACGATGCAAAGCAATCGTACCTACAAACTTTAAGCAGGGGACAAAAGTACGACGATAACCTTTATCCCATTATTACTTTGTACAACGAGTATTTTGGTGGAGGCATGAATGCCATTGTTTTCCAAGAAATGCGCGAAAAGCGTGGCCTAGCCTACACGGCCCGTTCAAGGTACACCATTCCCTCAAGACCTGACGATTACTTCATAAATATGAGTTACATTGCAACTCAAAACGATAAGGTAGTTGATGCCTTCAACGCCTTTAACGAACTGTTCAACGCTATGCCGGAAAATACTATAGGCTTCAATCTTTCCAAGGAGGCTTTGATTTCCGATATCCGAAACAACCGGATAAGAAACATGCGAGTACTTTACAGCTACCTGAATGCCAAACGAATGGGTTGGAACGAAGATATTCGCAAGAAACTGTATTCACAAATACCTACTTATACCTTTGACGATGTTAAAAAATTCCAGGAACAATTCGTAAAAGGGAAACCTAAAACTTACATTATTTTGGGTAAGGAGGCCGACATGAATTTCCAGGAACTGGAAAAACTTTATGGGCCTGTAACAAAGGTAACATTGGAGCAAATATTCGGTTACTAATATTTAAAGGCCAATCGAAAAAAAACGGTTGGCCTTTTTAAATCATTTTGATATGGAAAAAAAAATTCTTAGTTCAATTTTATTGCTCACGGGTATAACCTTAACCCTGTTTTCTCAGGATAGGATGACTGGGTTAAACTTTGCAACACGTTCCGAGGTTATAGCCCGTAATGGTATGGCTTGTACAAGCCAGCCCTTGGCAACACAGGTTGCCATTGATATTCTGAAGCAGGGGGGCACTGCTGTTGATGCTGCTATAGCAGCCAATGCTATGCTAGGATTGGTGGAACCTACTGGCAGTGGAATTGGTGGCGATTTATTTGCCATTGTATGGGATGCAAAAACAAAAAAGCTTTATGGCCTTAATGCCAGTGGCCGTTCACCAATGTCGCTAACCCTTGAATACTTTAAAAAGAATGGAATTACTCATATTCCAGCTTTAGGACCGCTACCGGTATCGGTTCCCGGCTGTGTGGATGGCTGGTTTGAGTTACATAAGAGGTTTGGCCGGTTGCCAATGCAAAAAATACTATCTCCTGCCATTTCATACGCTCGCGAGGGTTTTCCGGTTTCCGAACTTATTGCATACTACTGGCAGCGCAATGCAATGCGCTTAAAACAATACGAGGGTTTTGCCGATGTTTACATGCCCAACGGTAAAGCCCCTTCCAAAGGTGAAATATTTCGAAACCCCTACTTAGCCAATACCTACGAACTTATTGCCCAAAAAGGCCGCGATGAATTTTATAAAGGTTCAATTGCTCGTGCAATTGACGATTATATGAAACGAAACGGTGGCTTTCTAAGCTACAACGATTTGGCTATGCATAAGTCGGAGTGGGTTGAGCCTGTGTCATCGTCGTATAGGGGTTACGATGTGTGGGAATTACCTCCCAATGGCCAGGGTATAGCTACTCTACAAATTCTAAACATACTGGAACAGTTCGATATAAAATCGATGGGGTTTGGGAGCGCAGAATACATGCATCTGTTCATTGAGGCTAAAAAACTTGCCTTTGAGGATAGGGCTCGATACTATGCTGACCCTGATTTTGTTAAAATCCCTTATGAAATATTGATTTCAAAAGAGTATGCAAGGGAAAGGGTGAAACTAATCGATTTAAACCGTGCTGCCAGAACATACGATGCGGGCATATTGCAAACCGGCAATACCGTCTATTTGACTGTTGCCGATAGGGAGGGAAATATGGTTTCGCTCATTCAGAGTAATTACCGTGGAATGGGTTCCGGAATGACACCAACTGGTTTAGGTTTTGTACTACAGGATAGGGGAGAACTTTTCAGCCTGGAGGAGGGACACCCAAATGTTTATGCTCCCGGCAAAAGGCCGTTTCATACCATAATACCTGGCTTTATTACCAAGGATGGTAAACCATGGGTTAGTTTTGGAGTAATGGGTGGTGGAATGCAACCCCAAGGGCATGCCCAGATTATTGTAAATTTAATAGACTTTGGAATGAATTTGCAGGAAGCAGGAGACGCGCCACGTATACAGCACGAAGGCAGTTCAGAGCCCACTGGCGAACGAATGACCGATGGAGGAATGGTTTACCTTGAATCCGGGTTCAATTACCAGGAAATTAGAAAATTATTGGCTAAGGGGCACAGAATTGGGTTTAGTTTGGATGGTTACGGGGGATACCAGGCAATTATGTTCGATGAAAAAAATGGGGTTTATATTGGAGCCTCTGAATCCCGAAAGGATGGGCAGGCAGCAGGATATTAAAAATGAAAAAGGGCGCACAAGCGCCCTTTTTCATTTATCACAGTTTATCTGTGAATAATTGGATCAGGCTTTCCATCAGGATCGTTTAGAACGTAACCATCTGTTTTTGGAGCCCCAAGTAAAACTACCCCACAGGCATGTGGTGAGGCCATTGAAGTTCCACTCAATGTGGCATACTTACCGCTCTTATAGGTAGAGTAAATACTTACTCCAGGAGCACAGTAATCAACGGGAGGATTACCATAATTAGAAAACGATGCAAACTTATCGGCACTGTCCATAGCAGAGATGGTATAAATATAAGTTCCATTAACCCTTGCAGGGGAACTATTATTAGCATCGGTGCTTTCGTTTCCAGCTGCTAAACAGAACTTAATTCCTTTATTTGAAGCTGCAAGAACGGCATCGTCAAGTGCTTGGTAAATAGGGCCACCTAGGCTCATGTTGGCAACATCGCCTGCAACACCAGCGCTTGCTACATAGTTAACACCTGAAATAATGGTTGAATATGCTCCACTGCCCCTGCGGTCAAGCACTTTTACTGCTACTACCGGTGCACCTGCAGCAACACCAATTACACCAATATCATTATTTTTGGCAGCAACTGTTCCTGCAACATGTGAGCCATGTCCATTATCATCATCAGGGCTTTTGGCAGTTGACACAAAGTTTTTGCTTTTAGCAACATTTACATTTAGATCGGGGTGATCAAGGTCTATTCCAGTATCAATTATCCATGCTACGTTTGTTCCGGTATAGTTAACGGCACCTCCAATCCGGGTAATTCCCCAGGGAATTGTTTGAGCTTTTGCCGCATCGCTGGTTTCTTCAACCTTATAGTCAAGAACAATCCATCTGTCGGGCTCAATGTAGGCAACCCTCTTATCGTTTAAAAGCATATTTACTTGCAGTTCGCTTAATTCAGCAGAAAAACCCGATATGGCTGCTCCGTATACTTGATCAATTTGTTTTACAGGAATACCAAAATCGCTAATAAACGATGTAACATACTTCTGTGCCTGAAGTTGACTCTCTTCAAAGGGTAGATTTATTGAAGCCTTAAATGTGTCTGGCTTAAATACTACTATAAATTTACCCGGAATAATATCGCCATTCTTTAAAACAATTACATCCTGATCAGTGGTAACACTGGGAGTAATTTCTTCCTTTTGACAGGAAACAACTCCAAGAATCAGTAATGTTAATGATAGAATAAAAATTTTTCTCATGGTTATTTGTTTTTGAGTTAACTTGCACAAGTTAATTTCATTACAAAACAAAGTCAACAATAATTTCTCCTTTTTAAAGAAATGTTAATAACTTTTTTAGGCTAATATAAATTACTATAAGTCAATCTTTTATTTGGTATGAATTTTGAAAATACAAAGCATTGTTTTCCAAATAATTTTTCAATGAAAAGTAGATATTTAATCGGCATATGTTTTATTGTTCTTGCTAGCCATATTAATGCTCAAGAGTTAACTCAAACTGTTCGAGGTGAGGTAACCGATAAAAATACAGGTTTAACACTGCCTGGTGCAACAGTGGTAATTCTCAATACCACACCAGTACTGGGTACCATTACCAATGAAATTGGGAGGTTCAGGTTTGACAATATCCCTATTGGAAGGCTTAGCCTTAAGGTTTCGTATATTGGTTATGCCGATGCAGTTATATCCAACTTGAATTTAACCAGTGGAAAGGAACTAGTTGTAAATGTTCAGCTTGATGAGCTTGCCATTCCATTGGGTGAAGTGGTTGTGAAAGCCGATGCGCAAAAGGAAAAACCAGTAAACAGGTTTTCGCTGGTTAGTGCAAGGAGTTTTACAGTTGAGGAAACTGAGCGTTATGCCGGTAGCCGAGCCGATGTAGCTCGTATGGCTGCAAACTATGCTGGCGTTTTAGGAGTTGACGATTCCCGTAACGATATTATAATCAGGGGTAATAGCCCCATGGGGTTGCTCTGGCGGCTTGAGGGTGTTGATATTCCTAACCCTAACCATTGGGGAGCAACTGGAACCACAGGTGGGCCTGTTTGTATGCTTAACAGTAATCTTTTGGAAAACTCCGACTTTATTTCAGGGGCATTTTCGGCAGAGTATGGTAATGCCATTTCGGGTGCATTTGACTTGAAGATGCGTAGCGGAAACAACGAAAAGTATGAGTTTTTGGGTCAAATAGGTTTTAATGGTTTTGAGTTTGGAGCTGAGGGGCCGATTGCTAAAAGTAATGGTTCCTCGTTCATTGTTAATTACAGGTACTCAACCCTTGGTGTTTTTGATAAGCTAGGAATGGATCTGGGAACAGTGGGTGTGCCTTATTACCAGGACATATCTTTTAAAATAAATTTCCCCCGAACTAAGCTTGGAAATATCTCCTTGTTTGGATTAGGCGGATTAAGCGATATTGAAATTTGGGATAGCCGTAGGGATACCCTTAAAGATAAAATCGATTTTTATGGTGGCGAAGGGTTTGACCTAACTAATGGTTCCAATATGGGTGTTGTGGGGTTAAACCATTCATACATGGTAAATCAGAGTACTTACACAAAACTTTCGATTGCAGTTAGCGCTCACCAGTTTAAAACGGTAATGGACTCGCTTTCAACCGATTTATTACAGAAATTTCCATACTACCGCAATAATTTTATTGAGAGCACAATATCAGGAAACCTGTCATTTAATAAGCGGTTATCAACAAAAAGCCAAATAAAAATAGGGTTAATAGCCAAGTTGCTAGCATTTAACTATTATGATAGCGTTTTTAAAAAGAACGATAACGCATTCCTTATTCTAAGGAACGATGTGGGTGATGCATTGTTAACACAGCCTTATATTAATTGGCAGTATCGCCCAACCAACACGCTTACGTTCAATACTGGTATACATGCCATGTACTTTTTCCTGAACAGGGAATGGTCTGTTGAGCCTCGCATTGCCATTAAGTGGGCAATATCGTCCAATAGTTCAATTAATCTAGGGTATGGGTTACATAGTCAGGTTGTGTCGTTACCCATTGTGCTGGGGCGTGTACGACTTATCGACGACTCTTATATCCAGCCAAACAAGGATTTGGGCTTTGTTCGTAGCCACCATTTTGTTGCAGGTTACGATTGGTTACTAGCCTCGCATACCCGGCTTAAAGCGGAGGTTTACTACCAGTATATTTTTGATGCTGCTGTAGATGCGGCTGAATCTAATTCATACTCGCTGTTAAACCAGGGTGCAAGTTTTGTTCTGGAGTTACCGGACTATGTTAAGAACGGTGGCAATGGACAAAACTATGGCGTTGAGTTAACATTGGAGCGATTCCTAAACAAGGGCTACTATTACCTATTAACTGCATCACTTTTTAATTCACAGTATCAGGGTAGCGATGGTATTACCCACAGCACTGCATTTAACCACCACTACATTACAAATGCTCTATTTGGTAAGGAGTTTAATCTGTCCAATAGCAAAAAGTCAAAGAAGACTTTTAGTTTTGATGCCAAGGTGTCATACAGTGGTGGAAAGCGAGCTACTCCTTGGACAACTGTTTACATCCCTACTGAGAACAGGTATTCCAGGGAATGGGATACAAGTAAGGCTTATGAATTACAACTTCGCGATTATTTTAAAACCGATTTGACTATTAGGTACAAGTTGAACAAGTTAGGATTTACCCAGGAATGGGCAATTGAGGTTACAAATTTGTTTAACAATAAGAACATCTATGGCGATAGGTTTAATACTCGCACAGGCGAATCGCAGTGGGTCTATCAGCTTGGAATAATGGTTATACCCCAATACAGAATAACCTTTTAGTGGTTTGTTTGTTACTTTTTAAAAAACTGTTATGGAACGAAAAGCCGCTGTATTTGGAAGCACTGGTCTAGTTGGTTATAACCTGCTCCGTGTGCTCGATGAGAATAGAAATTATCATGAGATAGTTGCCTACCGAAGGAATTTAAACCAATCAAATCCATTCCAAAAGGTCAAATTTGTTGAGTTTGGAGCGAATATCTCAATTGAGCCGGATACTAATGATGTTTTCATATGCTTGGGAACTACCATGAAGAAGGCTGGCAGTAAAGAGGCTTTTAAAGCTGTAGATCTCGATATGGTTATTGAAATTGCTCACAAAGCTTACCAGGCAGGAGTTAAACGAATTGTTGCTATTTCATCCATTGGCGCAAATCAAATTTCACGTAACTTTTACCTGCGGACAAAGGGACAAATGGAGGAGGAACTCAAAAAGTTCGATTTTGAGCTGGTTGCTATTGTTCGTCCATCAATCCTACTTGGTAAGCGGAATGAATATAGACTAGGTGAGAGTATAGGAATTTGGTTCTTTCATACGTTTAGGTTTATATTTGTAGGCCCATTAAGGCAATACCGAGGCATTGATGCAAGCGATGTGGCTAAAGCCATGGTTCAACTTGCATTAACTGCCAAGGGTAAAGTAACTGTTGAGTCCGAAGTTTTAAAGCAAATAGCAGATGTTTACAAACCCTAGCGATTACTTTTACAACCTTGTTCAAAACCGTCAGAGCGATAGGGCTTACGATACACGTCCTGTTGGCAGGGAAATAATTCTTCGAATTATTGAGGCAGCCCGTTTGGCACCATCGGCATGTAATGCCCAACCCTGGCATTTTATTGTAGTTGATGAGCCTGAGTTAAAAAATAAGCTTGCCGATGCTGCTGCAAGCAGAGTATTGGGCATCAACCACTTTACCAAACAGGCTCCCGTTCATATCGTAATTGTGATGGAGCCAGCTAATCTAAATTCTAACTTCGGGAGTTTAGTAAAGGGCAAAACATTCCCTCTCATTGATATTGGAATTGCTGCTGAGCATATTTGCCTTGCTGCCAAGGCAGAGGGCCTTGGTAGCTGCATGCTGGGTTGGTTTGATGAGCCCGCTGTGAAAAAGTTGCTGGATATTCCTAAGTCGCGTAGGGTTCCCCTAATTATTACCCTTGGGTACCCTGCAAATGATGAAGTTCGCCAGAAACGGCGTAAGGACTTCAACGAAATAGTATCGTTCAACAAGTACTAACCCTTTTTTAACGAGTTAATCAGGTTAAGCAACCTGGGTTCCTCGTTCTGCCAACATAGTTTTTCTGCCGCTTTCTTTACATTTTTCAGAGTATTTTCATAACCCTCCTTATCCTCAAAAAAGTCGGCAATCTGGTTGGCAAGTTCTATTGGATTCCGGCTTTGAGCAACAATACCAACTCCATGTTCCTCAACTACCCTTTTCATTTCTGGTAAATCACTTACAAGCACTGGCACATGTGCAGCTATATAATCAAATAGTTTATTGGGCAAAGCGTACCTGTAGTTCAGTCCCATATCCTCCTCGAGCGATAGACCTAGCCAGGCTGTAGGGGTAACAAGCCTTAAATTTTCTGGTGTTAGTTGCCCTAAAAACTGAACCCTGCCAGATAGATCACTTTCAAGCATCTGCCGGCGCAGTTTTATTTCAATATCCCCTTTACCAACAATGATCAGCTTGTAGCAAGGCAACTGTTTCATCATTTCAATGGCCAGTTCAATACCTCTTCCCATATTCAGGGCACCTTGATATATAATTGTTGGTTGTTTATCTTTGAAAACTTCCGTGGAAGTTCGCATGGGAACATTCCTGATTACCTCAATGTTTTTCAGGTTGTACCTTTTCTTTAGCTCATTGGCTACACCCTCTGAAACTGTAATTACAGCCTTTGCACGTTTAACAAAGATTTTTTCCTGAATACGCCAGAGGAATTTTGTGATAGGTCGTCCAATGAGCTCTGGCACTTCGGTAAAAAGTTCGTGACTATCATAAATCAACTTCTTACACTTTACTATAGAGCCAAATGCGCATCCCGGCAAGGTATCAAGATCGTTTGAGTAAATTATGTCAGAGCGCGAAAAAAGTATTCGTAAAAAAATTCTTAGGTTGTAAAAGAAATAAAAAAGAGGCCCCTTTTCAAAGAAAGGGTTTATGTATTTGACATTGATTTTATTGTTTTCATAGCTCAGGTTTTTATGCTTGCGGCAGAATACCTTAACTGAATATCCATTCACTGCTAGTGAATTGGCAACCCGTTGTAACCGCTGGTCGGTTACTATATATGATGTGCTAAATATTTGGATTCGCATAAGTGAAGTTTACTTAATAACAAATGAATGGCTTTGAAGGTTTAGTATTAGTAAAGCTATAAAAATTTACGATTTTACATAAAAAAGTTATATTTGTTATCGCAAACTAAAAGCCAAATGTTTGTTATTAAGAAAGATATATCGCTTAAACCTTACAACACCTTTGGAATAGATGTAACGGCAAGTTATTACGCCAGGGCAAACACCGTTGAAAAAATACTATATGCCATAAATTTTGCGTCGTACAATAAGTTGCCAATCTTTGTTCTAGGAGGAGGTAGCAACATTTTATTTACAAGGAATATTGAGGGCGTAGTAATTAATCCGGCTATTCAAGGAGTTCAACTCCAAACCGACGACGAACAAAACTACGTATTTAGGGTTGGCGCAGGTGTTGTGTGGGATAAATTTATTGAGTTTGCTGCAGAGAACAATCTTGGTGGAATTGAAAACCTATCCCATATACCTGGGTTAGTTGGTGCATCGCCTATACAGAACATTGGTGCATATGGGGTTGAGGTAAAGGATACCGTAGTTAAGGTTGAAGCCATAGAGGTATCTTCTCGAAAACTCATTGAGTTCAATGCTTCTGAGTGCCGTTTTGGATATCGCGATAGTATTTTTAAGCAGGAGCTAAAAGGGAAGGTAATTATTACCCACGTATGGTTTCGGCTTTCAAGGAATCCGAGTTTTGTATTGAACTATGGGAACCTTGCAGAGGAGGTTGAAAAACTTGGTGAGGTTACAGTACAAAATGTACGCAAAGCCGTTATCAACATCCGGAAAAGTAAATTGCCCGACCCGGCTGAGTTAGGTAATGCCGGTAGCTTTTTCAAAAATCCCGTTGTTGATGCTGATAAATACAATGCGCTTAAATCGGAACATCCCGATTTAAATGGTTTTCAGGTTTCAGAGAGTTTCTATAAAATTCCTGCTGGTTGGCTTATTGAAAAAGCCGGATGGAAGGGCAAGCAAGTAGGTAGGTGCGGTGTGCATCATAAGCAGGCCTTAGTGCTTGTAAACCATGGAGGTGCAACTGGTGCCGAAATTCTAGAATTGTCCTCATCAATCCAAAATTCCGTGAAGGAGCTTTTCGGTATAGAGCTTGAGCGGGAGGTGAACGTTTTCTAATCTCGTTTCATTTATTACCTTTGCGGGCTAAAATTTTTTAAGCAATGACAAATAGGATTATGGATCCCATTGGCAGGCTAATGGGACTAAGGTATAAATCGCACCCCTGGCATGGGGTTGACGTTGGGCCTAATGCCCCCAGCATAGTTACAACTTTCATTGAGATGGTTACAACCGATACGGTTAAGTATGAGGTTGATAAGGTATCGGGTTACCTTCGTATCGATCGTCCGCAAAAGTACTCAAATGTGCTTCCAGCACTTTATGGTTTTATTCCACAAACCCTCTGCGACGAGAATGTGGCACAAATTGCCCGCGATAAAACCGAACGTAACGATTTAGCCGGCGATGGCGATCCCCTTGACATTTGCGTGTTAACCGAAAAAAACATCGCCCATGGCAACCTATTAGCCTACGCAATTCCCATTGGGGGGTTGAGGATGATTGACGGTAACCAGGCCGACGATAAAATAATTGCCGTTTTAAAGGATGATGCAGTTTATGGGCATATCCGCAATATTGATGAATGCCCTGAGGCAATCATTACCCGACTGAGGCATTACTTCCTAACCTACAAGGATTTACCGGGAACCCACCGCGATTGCGAGATTACCCACGTATATGGAGTTGATGAGGCACACCAAATCATAAATGCAGCCCTTGCCGATTACCGGAAAAAGTTTGAAAATCTGGATATGATTCTATCGCAATACGGGATGATGAAACCGTAAAGTAATTGAGGGTTGCCATTTGCAGCCCTCAATTGTTAGAAACTCTCGTATTCCGAATCATCGCTTGGTTTTAACTTAATATCAATCCCCTTGTGGGGTTGCTTGGCCTCCTCAGCCTTCTTTTTTGTAAGGGGTTTTATTACCTTCTTTTCAGCGGTTTTTGGTTTGGGTTCACGCTTTGGAGTTGTTTTCTCGCTTTCGATTGCTTGGTGTTTAGAGTCATCCTTTTTAACACCATGAGCGGTTTCAATCTTAAACGACTCAGCAAACTCCAACAATTTCTCAGCCTGTGCAGCAAGTTCCTCTGCACTAGCAGCTAATTCCTCTGAAATAGTGGCGTTTTGTTGAGTAACTCCGCTAAGCTGTTGTGTGGTATTGTTAACCTGCTCTGAGCCGGTTAGCTGTTCCTTACTAGCGTGTGCAATTTCCTGAATCAGTTCGGTTGTTTTCTGAATTTTTGGAATAATTTGATTTAGCAACTCTGTGGCTTTAGCTGTAATTTGAACGCTCTCACCCGATTGTCTATTAATTTCGTCGGCTGCCATTCGGCTACGTTCGGCTAACCTTCGCACTTCAGCGGCCACAACTGCAAACCCTTTCCCATGTTCACCTGCACGTGCAGCCTCAACAGCGGCGTTTAGGGCTAACAGGTTTGTTTGGAATGCTATATCGTTAATAATTTGAATTTTTTCGGCAATTGAACCAATTGATGACATACTTCTTTCGGAGGCATCCTTCACCTTTTGGGCATCAGTTACCAGTTCAAGCGATATCTTTTCAACCTCAATGGCATGGTGGGAGTTTTGCTCAATATTTGAAACCATTTCCTCCATGGTGCTCGACAGTTCTTCCGATGATGAAGCTAACTCCTCAGCACTTTGCGATACCTGCTGGGCTGTAGAGTTTAAGTGTGAGCTGGCATCGGCTATACTTCCGCTACTGCTCTTGAACTCTGTAACCATTTCAATTAGCTTTTGCTGCATTTGAAGGAGCGATGATTGGAGTGTTCCAAGCTCATCGGATCGGTTGTGCTCCAGCTTGTGGGTTAAATCGCCATTGGCTATATTGTTGGCAAATTTTACGGCTTTAAATATTGGCATAGTAATATTGCCGGCTTGGTATAGTATTATCATAATAAGAAGCGCAATAGCAATTATGCCAACAATAACGATCGTGATTATTAATTTTCGACTCTCCGAGTAAACCTCATTAACGGGCACAACCACAACTACCGACCAAGGCTTAAGGGTTTTCCCAATCTTTATAGGGTTTATAAATACAAACGATTGCTTGCTTCCCTTACCCAATGTTATTGTGCTGAATGAATTGCTATCAACAATTTTTTTGTATTCAGCAATTCCAATGTTCAGAATATTTGAAAGCGTATCGCCAGTTAATTCTTTATTAGGATGTGCGGCTATAATCCCATCGTATGATGCAATAAATATATAGCCTGTTTGGTAAACCTTTTGATTCTTGATATTCTCAGAAAGTTCTAAAAGGTCAATATCCAAACCAATTACCCCTATTGTTTTCCCGGACTCTTTTACTGGGATAGCCACCGAGGTTTCAAAGTAGCTATGGCCAGTTTCGTCGCCGGTGTATGTATAAAAGTACGGTTCAAGCACAGTTTCATTGCCCGATGTGAAGGGTATCTGGTAGTAATCCTCGCTGTACATTGAAACCTCGCCCGCTTCGCTTTTTATGGTGTTGTTTGCTTTGTAAAATGAGATGTCAAATCTACCCTCTTCATCATAACCATCTTTACCCGCATACTTTGAATCACTTCCATCAAGCATGTTTGGTTCATACATTGCCCATAGGGCAAGATAATTCTTATTTAAGTCAAGAGTTTTTTTGAGTACATCCTTGTAAACTTCTCTGTTTTTTATACCGCTCAATTTAAGAGAGCTAAATGTAACATTGATATTGTATAGCGTTTCAAAGGGTTTTTCAAGGTAGCTGGCAACACTCCGTGTAATATCCGATGCAATCAACGAGCTTGTTTCCCTTGCCGTTTTCTTTGCTGTGTTTAGACTTTTGTAAGCCACAACGGTTAAAGTCACAGCCATTATTACAATGGTAATACCCACTATATTTACCATCATTTCTGTCCTTAAGCTCCTGTATCTCATATTCTTGATTTTTTGATATTATGCACTGTGCTTCCTGCAATATACGGTTGATGCAATTAAAAGTCAAATTTTATTTAATTAAATGTTCGTTTAAACATTTGTTAATTAAATAACAATGCATGGTAGATGCTTTTCGGGACGGGTCAGTGTGTCGCTTAAATCTATTAACTAACCTGTAGACTTATTTCAGGACTAGACAACCTTTATCCTTTATCCTTTATCCTTTAACCTTACTGTATGGTAAATGCAGCCAGTAAAAACACTTGGTGTGTGTAGGGGTTAAGAATAAAACTTCCCTTAACCGGAATGGTTATGTTTGAGTTAAAGTGAATATTCCTGGTAACAGTTATTCCAGTATTTGTAATTGCAGTCTTGCTGGCGTAGTAACTTTTATAGGGCGTTCCACCTATATGAAATGAAATACGAGTATTATCGTTTCTTAAGAAAGTGTACTCCGCCTCAAGGTAGGTGGAGTAAAGGTTCTTTTTGCTTAATGAGTCCTTATCAAAACCATAAAACATGGTTGCAAGGGTTAAGCATAGCGGGAAATGACTTGTTGGGTTAATGGTGATTATAGCATCAAGGGTGTGGCGGGTCTTACTATTCCTGAATTCGAAAAAGTCACCCTTCCAACCAGCAGTATCAATAGGGTTGTAGTAATCAATAATTGTAAAATCAACATTCTTGTACTTTAAACCGGTGTATATATCAATTTCCTGAACGTTTTCGGAACCTAAGGAATACGAGGCCCAAAAGCCACCAAAAAACATATTGCCATCGAATCGGATAGTTGGCTGTACGGCGGGGGTTGTATTATTTCGCATGCCACGCCATAGGTGGCGGCTTACAAAATCGAATTTTAGTTGAGTTTTAATACTTTGACTTTCCTGGCTTTTAACCTCAGCATTAAAAGTCGCCAGTACGGTAATTAAAACATAAAAAACACGCTTCATACCTCTTTCCCTAAAATTGACTGCAAAGATTCAACAGCAAAACGAAAGGGAGTATGGTTATGTTAATGTTGTAGAGCTGTTTTATGAAATTTTAACTCGCTAAAAAAATTTATCGTCAAAGTTTACCAGGTAAACTTTTTGGGTGGCCCTTGTAAAAGCAGTGTAAAGCCAACGCAAGTACTCGCGTGTTAACATGTCATCGTTGAAAAACCCCTGGTCAACGAAAACGGTTGGCCATTGTCCACCCTGAGCTTTATGGCAGGTAACCGCATATGCGAATTTTGCTTGAATGGCGTTAAAGTAGGGATCGTTCTGAATCTGTTTCATGCGAGCCTTTTTGGTTTTAAGGTGCATGTAATCGGCCAATACTTCCTGGTAAAGCATTTTCATGCTTTCGCTCCCCAGCGATGGGCCATCCATGTATAGAGAGTCTAGTATTAGTTTAGCATCAAACTCTTCGTTGTTATAGTCAAGCATCTCAAATGTTACATCAGCGAATCGGAAACCATAAAGCTCAGTTCTTTTACCTATCCGCTTAACCCTTACTATTTCACCATTGGCTAAAAAGCCAATATTTGATCTATCGCTCACCCAGTAGTAGTTGTTCCGGGCAATCATAAGGTAATCACCCACGCTGAGTTCCTCCTCGTGGAATAGAATTTTTGCCCGTATTCCCTGATTATATCTATTAGCTCGTTTGTTCGAGTAGCAAATTACAATATTCCCTTCGCGCCCGTTTTTACTGTACTCATCGGAGAGGTATTCCAGGAGTTCCCCACCTGAAATTCTTTTCACATCGGCATATTCAGTGCTGAATTTTGGGAATACATTTTTTGACGAGTCAACCAGTTCCCTCAGCCAAGTAGCATTCTGCAAAATTCCTGAATCGAACTGCTGTCTAATTACCTCGGAGAGCTTTGCAAACCTTACATTTAAACCAAACGATTCCAACTCAGCAGGGTTCAATGCCGGGCTGATATCAAGGCCTACCGGAGGTAGCTGTGCGGTATCGCCCACAAGCATCAGCTTGCACTCCTTGCCCATTCTGACATACTCAATAAGGTCAGTAAGTAGCTTGCCCGATCCAAATGCGCTATCGTCGAACGATTGGTTCGATATCATCGAAGCCTCATCTACAATAAATATGGTGTTTTTTGATTTGTTAAAGTTTAGGGTAAAGCGTCCAAAACCATCGGTATTGGATTGTTGCCTATAAATTATTTTATGGATTGTGTAAGCATTACATCCGGAGTATTCAGCTAATACTTTTGCTGCTCTTCCGGTAGGAGCTAGGAGCTGGTAGTTTACACCAAACTTATCCAAAGCCTTAACGTATGCAGCAATCAGCGATGTTTTACCGGTTCCGGCGTAACCTGTAAGCAACATACAATCATTACCGGTAGGCTGAACAGTAAACTCCGATAAGGTGTTAATTGCTTCCAGTTGCCCAACTGTAGGGGCAAAACCCAACCTCTCAACTATTTCCTTAATAACATGTGTTTTAATCACAGCAATGCAATATTTTTTGTAAATTTAAGTTAGAATTTAACCAGATGTTTTTAAATTTGCACGCAAACATAAACCAAAACACGAAAAATGAAAACAGTTTACCAAATTGCACTTGCAGTTATCATAGCGATACTTGGTTATTTCCTGTATGAGAGCATAATGGAGCCAATCCGTTTTGAAAAGGAAAAAAGTCGTAGGTACAATGCTACCATTGAGCGTTTAAAAAGTATTAGAACTGCTCAGGATGCTTACCGCTCGCGTTTTGGTAAGTACACCGGTAGTTTCGATACCCTTATCAACTTCATGAAGGAAGGTCAGATTAAGGTTGTTAAGCAGATTGGTTCGGAGGACGACTCCCTTGCTGTTATTCAGAAAAAAGTTTTCCGCGATACCATTCTCATTCCGGTTCGCGATACCATTCTTAAGGGGTATCCTTACGATTCGCTACGTTTTGTTCCGTTTACCGGTGGCGAACAGTTTGAGCTGGCAGCAGGTGAGCTAAAAACACAATCGGGTGTAAGCGTTAAGGTTTTTGAGTGTAAAGCACCAAACAAGGTTATCCTTAAGAACCTTGATCGTCAGGAAATTATTAATATGGACGACCTTGCTAAAAAGCTTAATAAGTATCCTGGCTTAAAAGTTGGTTCCTTAACCGAGGCCACCAATAATGCCGGTAACTGGGAGTAGTATATTGGCAATGCAAGAAATTGACATCATAGACGAAACCTTTGATAGGGATCGGACATCTACATACGAACTATCCATTCAGGTATCCCTGAATGGATTTTCGTATGCGGTGAAGGATACCATACGCAACACTTTCATAGCACTATTCAATACGGGTTGGCAGGGCTTTAGTATCGGTAGTGTTGATTTCCGTAATTTTATTGGTAAGCTAACTGAGGCTAAACCCTGGCTTAAGGGGGAGTTTAAAAAGGTTATAGTTGCATTTAACCTACCTTACTTTACAATTGTTCCCAATGAATTCTTTGAACCAAGTAAATCGAAATTACTCCTTGAGCAGGTTCATTCCATACCCGATGGCTTTGAATTGGGTTTTACCGAATTGCCAAGCCTATCGCTAGTAATTATATACGCTGCACCCCATGAGTTTATTAACGAGTGGAAATCGTTACATGGTGGCTCTTTCTTTACTCATTCATTACTGTCATTTATTCAGGTTCCCTACAGTTACACCGCTAAACCCTTTTTACAGGTTGATATTGACCAACAGCATTTAGCCATAATTCTTCACAACAACGGTCAGCTTCTTGCGGCCAATAGCTATTTGTGTAAATCAACAACCGATGTTGTTTATTACACCAATGCATTAGCTAGGTCAGTTATTGATAACACTGATAACTTACAGCTTAACCTGACCGGCGATGGAGAGCTAATGGCAGGGTTGCCCGAAGAAATTGGTAAATACTTTAACTCTATTACCCATCAGGCTAATTTTCATAAACCGGTATTTTTCTCATACCGACTTCTACGTTACCGTGCAGAGTACTTTAGGCTATTCAATTTGGGTGTTACATGCGAATAGTATCCGGAAGTTTACGTGGACGGCTTATTAATCCTCCAAAGAACTTTCGTGCTCGTCCTACTACCGATTATGCCAAGGAGAGCCTCTTCAACATAATTGCCAATCATTTCGATTTTGAGGGGTTAAGGGTTCTTGATTTGTTTTCGGGTACAGGTAGTATAAGCTACGAATTCATTTCACGCGGAGCCGCCTTAGTGGATTCAGTTGAAAAGGATTTCCATCACTGGCAATTCATCCGTAACACTGCAAACCAGCTTAAACTTATTGGATTAAATCCCATTAAGGGAGATTCTTTTAGCTATATTAAGTCATGTAACAGGCAGTACGATATTATTTTTGCCGACCCCCCCTACGATTTGCAGGGAATTGATACCTTACCGCAAATCATCTTTAACCATTCAGTAATTGTTGATGGAGGATGGTTTATTCTTGAACATTCCAGTAAGTACAATTTTGCAGATAATCAGCATTTTTTGGAACACCGAGTTTACGGAAGTGTTAATTTCAGTATTTTTCAGAAAAAAAATTTTTAGCTGACTATTGCAAGATTAAAAACAAGGTATTACCTTTGCATCGCTTTTCAAGGGAAAAGTTAAAGCAAATGATTGGTCCGGTAGTTCAGCTGGTTAGAATACATGCCTGTCACGCATGGGGTCGCGGGTTCGAGTCCCGTCCGGACCGCAAAAAAGCCTCGGGTTACTCCGGGGCTTTTTTATTTTTCGATACACAGGTCAATGTACCTCATTTTAATCCAAACTTTTCAATTGAATTTTTCAATTGAAAAATCCCCTCTTAAAGTCTTACTACATCCTTTTTTTATTAGACCCTAAAAGCTTGAAAATCCAAGGTACAGGATTTAACTGTTCCCTTTCCCTCAAAAATCCTCTAACTTCCTCTATCTTCTTCTAACTCAAAGATATTCCTCCTATTCCGATTAATTCCGATTAATTCCGATTAATTCCGATTAATTCCGATTAATTCCGACTCATTCCTACTCATTCCGTTTCATTCCGTTTCATTCCGTTTCATTCCGTTTCATTCCGACTCATTCCCCTAAAAATTTACCCTGTTGAATTTGTTATTTCATGGTTCTTCAGTTTAATATTTTCAACAAATCAATAAATAAGTTCCAAACGCATTTACAACAATTTTTATGTTGTTATTTAGATAACATTTAAATTGATTTTCTAAAACATTTTTTTGACGAAAGTTTTTTTTTCTGATAAAGAATTGATTAATTTTAATATATCTAAAAAAATAAAGTATGGAAACAATATCAAACTGTCCAAAACTGGAAAAGTGCCCCATTTACCTGAAAAACGTTTTTTTCAATCCGAATGCGGGCGAAACCTACCGAAAAATTTACTGCACAGCTGGTAAAGAGAAGTATACAAGCTGTAAACGCTACCTTGTGTCGGAGAAGGTTGGCAAACCAGTACCTGAATCCGTTATGCCTAATTGCTCCTTAACAGTTGATGAAATTATAGCTAAGTATAATCTTTCACTATTGTCCGACTAAAACGTAATTTCACCTGTTTGTTCACCATACTGCCTGATAATCAGTTGATATTTTTCT
>NZ_JBBFKU010000039.1:0-32684 GCF_037481895.1 Tenuifilum sp. | reverse complement strand
GAATAAAAAACCTAAAGTAAGCGAGCCAACCAGTATCCCCAGCAAAACCTTAAAAATAAATTTTGTAACACGCCCCCTGATAAACTTTAGCAGTTTAAGGCCCAAAACCATGAATATCAAAGGGAACGCCAAGGCTGTTATGCCAAACCAATGATTTATAAACTGGTTTGAAAGTGAAGCGCCAAGTTTTCCACCCCAGTTGCCAATCTTTTGTTCAGTTGATGAGAATATTGAAACCCACTCAATGCTTTGATCAACCTTCCAGGTGAACAGAAATGATAAGAACGAAAGGAAAATATAAACGCCCAAAAGGATTAGGAAAAGACCTACGGTAAACCTAATCCTTTCATCCTTGAAAAGCGAATCGTTGCTAACATCCTTACTGTCCGAGTCTTCAACATCGGTACCCTTATCCTTCCTAGCCATAATGCATAATCAATATAAAACGATGTAAAATTAACCTGTATTTGTAAATAATAGAATCCTTACTGCTGAAGTAAATAGATTAAATCCGTCATGGTTTGAAAATCAACCTTTTTGTAATCCTTTGGGATTTTAAACGCATCATTATTGATATTTTCCTTGGCTACATTACGTGCCCTGAGCTTCATTTCAAGATTATTGAACCTCAAGTTAAAACCAAGCATAACCCCATCAATGTTTTCGAAAGGGGTATTCAGGTTTGGATTGTCAATTGCAATTTGTTTGGTGTAAATAATCTCAAACCTATTATCAGGGTTATCAGCAAAGTATCCCATTACGCTTTTGCATTTATAGCCAATATATTCGCAATCTCTAACCAAAGTATCAATATTAACCTTTGGAATTCGAGCATAAAGCGCGGGGTAATGCCCGTTGGTGTATGGTTCACTGTGGTAAAGTTTCTTATTAAATACCTTTAGCAAAGTAGTAAACTCCTTTTTTGATGGTTGGCTAATAATAGAAATTGTTATAGCCCCAGAGAGCCCATCGATGGTGTTAATGGTGTTGTTATTGCAAAAACGAACAACCAGTGAGTTGGGCAATATTTTTTTGTCGATTCTACTGAGAGTTAAAGTATCGTATTCAATGTCGTATTCAATTCGTCCTTCACTTATCTCCTTTGGGCTTCTTGATATACAGCTGCTTAATGAGAATAAAATCACAGCCACGCCAACAAGTTGGTTTACACTTCTGTTCATCAACACCTTAGTTCAAATTATTAAATCATAAAAATAGAAAATGTTTTTGTGGTATGCAAAAGTTTGAGGGGCTTAATACTTATGGTAAAACCCTGAGCAGCCATCAAACATGTTATTAAACATACATATAAACCATTGAGTGATTGTTTTACATCACGTGTATTTTTATTAGGATTGCAAAAAATAGTTAGTTTTGTAACTTCAAAGTAAAAATTTTAATTTACTGTTTATGAGCAAATTAGCAGTTGTAGCATTAGGCGGAAACGCCCTCTTGCGTGGAAATCAGGTGGGTACCATCGATGAGCAAGAACAGAATACCACCGATACCCTTGAGAATCTAGTTTACTTAATAAAGGAAGGGTATAACCTTGTAATCAGCCATGGGAACGGCCCACAGGTTGGAAATATCCTTATGCGAAACGATGCTGGCGAGCAACTCTATGGCATTCCTCAGATGCCTCTTGATATTTGCGTTGCCGATTCGCAGGGGGGAATTGGTTACATGATTGAGCGCATGCTCAGGAATGTATTGCGCAAACATGGTATCGACCGCGAAGTATGTTGCCTGGTAACACCGGTAATTGTTGATCACAACGACCCTGCCTTTACCAACCCCACAAAACGTGTAGGTCGTATTTACGACAAGACTCAAGCCGACGCTCTGGCTGCTGAAAAGGGTTGGATATTTAAGGAAGAGGTTAAGGATACAGGAAGCGGTTGGCGCAGGGTAGTTCCCTCGCCTAAGCCCAAAGGGATTCTAAACATCAAGGTAATCGATCAACTTGTTCGTCAGGGTATTATTGTTATAGCCTCGGGCGGAGGCGGAGTACCGGTTTATATTGACGAGGAGAAGAACGTTAGGCCAGCCGAAGCGGTAATTGATAAGGACCTGGCATCGGCACTTATGGCAGCCGAAATTAAAGCCGATGAATTTTACATCCTAACCGATGTTCCATTCGTGTATCTGAACTACAAAAAACCGAACGAGCAAAAACTTGAGTTCCTCAACTATGCCGATACCATGAAATACCTTGAACAGGGCATGTTTGGTGAGGGTAACATGGCTCCAAAAATTAAAGCATGTTTGGACTTTATAAAGCGCGGTGGAAAAATGAGCGTGATTACCGAAGCCACCAAGCTTGAGGATATGTCATATGGTACCAAAATTACAATGGAGTACGAAGATTAATCTATTAACCATAAAAAACTAAAAGCTATGTCGTTCAACTTACGTAACCGCAGCTTTTTAAAGCTGCTCGATTTCACACCAAAGGAAATCCAATTCTTGCTCGACCTTTCAGCTGACCTAAAAAAGGCAAAGTATGCCGGAACCGAGCAGCAAAGGCTTAAGGGTAAAAACATCGTTATCCTTTTTGAGAAGGATTCAACCCGTACCCGCTGCGCCTTTGAGGTTGCCGCATTTGACCAGGGTGCCAACGTTACCTACATTGGACCATCGGGTTCACAGATGGGTAAAAAGGAATCCATGAAGGATACCGCACGCGTGCTTGGCCGTATGTACGACGGTATTGAGTATCGTGGATACTCACAGGAAATTGTTGAAACGCTTGCCCAGTATTCGGGGGTACCCGTTTGGAACGGTTTAACTAACGAGTTCCACCCTACCCAAATTCTTGCCGACTTCCTTACCATGCGCGAGCACAGCTCAAAACCATTAAGTGAAGTTAAGTTCTGCTACCTTGGCGATGCTCGCAACAACATGGGCAACTCACTTATGGTTGGCGCTGCCAAAATGGGTATGGATTTCAGGGCTTGCGCACCAAAGGCTTGCTGGCCTAACGAGGAGCTTGTTAAAACATGCCAAGAGATTGCCAAAACCACTGGCGCTAAAATAACTTTAACTGAGAGTATTGAGGAAGGAGTTAAGGGCTGCGACTTCCTGTATACCGACGTATGGGTATCGATGGGCGAACCCGATTCAGTATGGGAGGAACGAATAAAGCTTCTTAAACCCTATCAGGTTAACCGTAAGGTAATGGAATTGACAGGCAATCCAAACTGCAAGTTCATGCACTGCTTACCAGCGTTCCATAACCGCGAAACCGTAATCGGTGAAGAGATCTACAAAAAGTTTGGGTTGGAAGCCATGGAGGTTACCGAGGACGTTTTTGAATCGGATGCTTCCATTGTTTTTGACGAAGCCGAAAACCGCGTGCACACCATAAAAGCAGTAATGGTTGCCACATTAGGACAATAGCAACTTACCCGCATTTTTAAAAGCAGCTTTAAAAAAAGCTGCTTTTTTTTTGCATTTTTTAATACTAACTCCTAAATTTATTTGGATTTTTAAACTTCTGCCATTATGATGATTTATATTGGAAACATCGCGTATACAATGACCGCCGATGAATTAAAGGAACTTTGCTCGCCTTTTGGAAATGTGGTTTCAGCAAAAATCATTACCGATCGTGCTACCGGAAAATCGAAAGGCTACGGTTTTGTTGAGTTCGACAATGAGGAATCGGCTCAGAAAGCCATAAAAGAACTTAACGACACTCAGGTTAAGGGTCGGAATATTAAGGTTAATAGCGCATTCCGAAAAACCGATCAACCCCAAGCAAGCAAGGGTAAAGAGGAGGAGCCCGATACTAAATCCTAAAGATTAAAAGCTAACTATTAAAAAGTAGATTATTACACCTACTGTAATTAGCTTTACACCTACTCCTAACATGAATCCAAGAAATGATCCTACTGCCGAAAGCCAGGGATTATTTTTGGTATTATTTTGGGGTTGTTTCCCTAGCATCTCGCCAACAAGCGCTCCTACAAAAGGTCCAACAACGGCTCCAAGTGGCCCTAAAAATACTACCCCAACAAGTAGGCCAATGATTGTACCCCAGGCGCCCCAATTACTTCCACCCATTTTTTTGGCTATCCAGGCAGGAAACAAGTAATCGAGCAGGGTTACAATTAGAGTTACTCCTGCCATAACCATAATGGTGATCCAGTCCACAGAGCAAAACGATGTAAACTTTGCCAGCAACAGCCCCAGCCACGCTAGCGGTGGCCCTGGAATTACAGGTAAAATACACCCTACCAGTCCCAGCAGTATTAGCGTAATGGATAATACAAGCAAAAAGTAATCTAGTATCATTTGCTTTTTCGTTCTTATTCAATAACTTTGGTAAATATATCATTTTTTCCTAGAATGAAAACCATTGCAATAACGGTAAAGGGAAAGGTTCAGGGTGTAGGTTTTAGATACTTTGTAATGCGCCATGCCAATGAAATTGGTGTTAATGGTTTTGTGAAGAACTTGCCCAATGGCGATGTTTACATTGAAGCAAGCGGAACAAGCAGCCAGCTTGAGCAACTGATTTTACTGTGCAACCAGGGACCTGCACATTCAAATGTAGAAAACGTCAATGTTAAAGATATTCAACAGTCATTTGATATTATAGGATTCCGAATACTTGGTTAACTTAGTTCAAAACCGCCTAAAGAATTTAACAATGAAGCTGGTTAACTTTCATACACATAAACCTCAATTCAACAGCAATAGCATTTGTGTTGTGCCTTACGATGTTGATAGTTTTAACCTTTATAGTTCATCGCACTACAAAACAATTGGTTTACACCCCTGGAAAACCGAAAGCAGTGAGATTAGCCAATGGCTTGGCAAGCTAAATGAGCTGGCTAAGCAACCTGATTTTATTGGAATAGGGGAAATAGGGTTAGACAGGCTAAAAGGCGCTCCTTTAAAGAATCAAATCGATATTTTTGAGAAAATTCTTGAAACTGCCAACGAATGTAAAAAGCCAATAATAATTCACTGTGTTAGATGCTGGACTGAGCTAATAGCAATACTATCAAAATCAAAATATAGTGAACTACCTAAGGCCATACATGGCTTTAGAGCCAAAGCCGATGTAGCCAAACAGCTTGTTGACAATGGATTCTACCTTTCATTCGGAACCGCGCTTATACATGCTACACCAGAGTTAGCTGAAGCTTTAACGCTTGTTCCAAGAAATAAACTATTCCTTGAAACTGACGATACCGAGATACCCATTTATGAGGTTTACGACGCAGCCGCCGATATTCTTGACTCCACCATTGAGGAACTTGTTAGTGTTACAAACCAAAACCTGTTAACATTTTTTGGGAACACCCTTTCCGATAAAAGCAAGTAAAGGTTATTGGATTTAATGATACTGATTACGACCTTTGCTGAGCAAAAAACATGATATGGTTCCCACCTGGCTTGAACGAACTGAACTATTACTTGGCGGCAAGGCCGTTGAAAAGCTATCGCAAAAGCATGTATTAATTATTGGGCTTGGCGGAGTAGGTGCATACGCTGCCGAACAAATCTGCCGTGCAGGAATTGGTGCACTAACCATTGCTGATGGCGATACTATCCACGAATCAAACATTAATCGCCAATTGCCGGCACTTCACAGTAGTGTTGGCCAACCAAAAGCAGAATATATTGGGAAACGGCTGCTTGACATTAACCCAAACCTAAAGCTAACCGTAATTCAGGAGTACCTAAGGGACGAACGGCTTACTGCATTGCTAAGCCATAAATACGATTACGTAGTAGATGCTATTGACACTCTTTCGCCTAAGGTTTTTCTTATTCACGATGCCCTTCGGTTTGGACAGCGAGTGGTAAGTTCAATGGGGAGCGGAGGAAAACTCGACCCAACAATGGTAAGGATTTCCGATATTTCCGAATCGCATGGATGCCCACTTGCCAGAATCCTAAGAAAACGGCTACACCGCTTGGGAATACGGCAGGGGGTTAAGGTTGTTTATTCGCCCGAGGAAGTTCCCGAGAATGCCACAAGACCCTGCGAGGGTGAACCCAATAAGAAAACTACCATTGGAACCATTTCGTACATGCCGCCACTCTTTGGTTGCATGATTGCCTCAGTGGTCGTCAGGGATTTGCTTAACGACTAAGTAAAGGCACCACCCATTCGCCATTTACTAGCTTTACTTCGGGGAAATTTATATTGTTTGCGTTGAGCAAACTACGAGTATCATCAACAAAAACCTTGAAAGCGGAGTCGCTTGCAGCTGAAAGGAACTGATTGCTTTTGCCCTCATACATCCCCACCGGGAAAACCTTATACTTACGCTTTCCATTTGAAAAGTATGTATCAACCCAAACCGGAATGTATCCCACACCACTTACTTCTAGCTTTCCATTTTGCTTCATTAAATCAACAAGAACAACTAAACCTCCATCGCAGTACCTTCGACGCTGGTTGGAAACAAAGTTGCCAAGCGAGTAAACAACCAGCCTAAAATCGTTCTCGAAACGGTTAAACTCAGCGGGCTGAACAACATGGGGGTGAGAACCAATAATAATACGCACCCCTTTCCCATGCAGCCAACCAGCTAATCGTTTCTGCTGCATGTTAGGTAAACGCTCGTACTCATTGCCCCAGTGAATAAACACTACAATTTCGTCCACTCCTAGAGCTTGTGCTCTAGCAATATCATTTGCCATGCTAACTGTATCAATCATATTGACCAAGTATGGGCTTGGGACTGGAATTCCATTGGTTCCATAGGTATAGTTAAGCAAGGCAAGCTTTACCCCATTTTTATTTAGAACAATAGGATTTCGAATTGACCTGTCAGTTGAATCGAGGAATGTCCCTGTAAAAAGTAAGTTTTTGGCCGCAAGAACATCAATGGTTCTCCTTATACCATCCCCTCCCCTATCAACGGAATGGTTATTAGCGGTAACCAAAACATTAACACCTGCAGCCATTAAACCATCGACAAGTTCATCGGGTGAGCTAAACTGAGGGTAACCGGTATAGGGTTCTCCTCCTAAAGTTACCTCAAGGTTGGCAATAGAATAATCGGCACTTGTGAGCAAGCCTTTTAATTCAGAAAAAACATCGGTATAATCGTATCGCCCGGTTGAGCTATCGTATGCCGATTGGATTTGAGGAACATGACCCATTACATCACCAATAAAAATTAAGCGTAGGGTGCTATCGTATTGAGCAAAACCAATACTGCAAATAATAGTTAGCGCCAGGGATAGTAGAGGTCTCATAACAACGATGTTTGTACAATGATAGGAAAAACTTTCCTATCAACAAAAAAAGGGGTACCCATTACGGATACCCCTTTGTATTGAAAAACCTAATGCTAATTCTGTTCTTCGGAGGTCATTACTACCTCAACAATATTACCCTGTCCAAAAATCTTATTGGCAAATTCCTTAATGGCATTCACATCAACAGCCTTTACCATTTCAACATACTTTGAGTCAAAATCAAGGCCATCCTCGTATTTTGCCCTAATCACATTTGTCCAGTAAGAGTTTTCGCGCTGGTTTTGCTCGTACTCCTTGAGCATGAACTCCTTGCTCTTGTTCAGATCATCGGCCAATGGCCCATTGGTCTTAATCTTTTCAATCTCGGAGTAAACAATACCAATAAGCTTATCGCGAAGTTTAGGATCGGTATCGAACTGGATCTGAACCACAAAGGAGTTTACAGGGAATTTACGGAGCGATACCCTAACTCCAACACCATAAGTACCACCTTCTTTTTCACGAATTTCCTCAAGGTAACGGGTGCGTAATATGGATGTGAGGTAGTCGGCAAGTATATCGTTCATCACGTTATACTCAACCTCACCGGTAAACCCAACAAATACTGATGACTTGGTGGTTTGCATTGGCTTTGTAAAGTAATTCTGAACCTTGCCTTTAGGAGGTCTTACACCATTATCCTTGGCAACATCCTTACGCTTAACGGTGGGCAATGCACCTAGGTATTTTTCAACCAAAGGCTTAATCTCAACTGGGCTAACATTTCCGGTAAAGATGAAAGTGAAATCGGAAGCATCGGCAAAGCGATTCTTATAGAAGTTGATGCTCTTGTTAAAGTCAACCTTGTTCAGGTAATCTAGGTTCATTGGCATAACCCTGGGGTTGTGGTTTGCCAGGGCAACGGTAATGCTATCGCGGAAGGCCATGCGTGGATCGGACGAGGCATTGGCCATGAAAGCCTTCATTCTACCCATATAGGTATTGAAGTTTTCCTCATCGGCACGTGGTGCTGTCATGTACAAGTAGATGAGCTGTAGTAAGGTTTCAAAATCCTTGGGCGAAGCTTCACCGCTAAAACCCTCGTAGTTCTCGGCAATAACAGGACGCACTTTAACCATCTTGCCAGCAAGCATCTTTTCAAGGTCAGTGCTTGTAAACTCACCCACACCGGCATTGGTAACAATTTGGGTAGCCATGCTAGCCGAGGGTAGCTCATCGTTGGTTGCAAGCGAAACGCCACCAGCGCTGAATGCCTCAACAACAACCTGGTCCTCCTTGAAATCGGTTTGCTTTACAACAACCTTTACTCCATTGGAGAGAATCCACTCAGTGGTACCGTATACATTCTTTGCATTTTCCTTCTTAACCTTACCGGGTTTTCCAATTTTTTCAACCAATGGCTTGGTTATTACCTTATCAACGTATGCCTCAATGTTTTCGGCCTTTACTTCCTGCAGTGCGGCAAGCAGCTGTTCTTGGCTTGGAACAGTGATGCCATCCTTTTGGGGAGCCATAAGGGTTAGAATGACGTTTTTATCGGTAACAAGCTGTTTGGCAACCGCATTAATCTCTTCAATCTTAATGGTAGGTATTATTTGTGAGGCAAACATGTATTCAAATTCGATACCTGGCATGGGCTCGCCTTTCAGGAAATGATCAATACATTCCCAAACGTACTTCTCGTTCTTTTGTTTGTCCTTTTCCTTGAGCTGATTCTCAAGTGAGCGTAAGTAATCGGATTTTGCCCTATCGAGCTCTGTAGCATTGAATCCATATCGTTTTACGCGTTCCGACTCACGAATAAGTCCCTTAACACCATCAATCATGTTATCGGGACGAAGGGCTGCATAAAATGCAAGAGCATCCTTGGTTCTAACCAGATTGAAGTAACCCGACGCACCAAACACAAAGGGAGGATTTGGTTTCTGAACAAGCTCGTTTAATCGTGATGAAATCATCGACGAGATGAGCTCATTTACCATATCGGTACGGAGATAACCCAAGTTTTTAGCATCCTTAGGTGTTGCAGGCGCCTTAAAGTATAGGTACATGATGGCATTGCGAGCCTCCGGATCGGTAGTAACACCTACAAGGGGCTCATCGTTGTCGGGAAGTTCATAGAAAGGACGGGGCGCAGGATTAACCGGAGCTGGAATATCAGCAAATAACGATTTAATCTTGGCCTCAACCTGATCAACATCAACATCACCAACCACTACAATCGATTGTAAATCGGGACGATACCATTTATTGTAGTAGTCAACCAGTTCCTGGTGCTTAAAGTTGTTGATAACATTGATATCACCAATTACATCGCGCTCGGCGTACTTAGAGCCCTTGTACATAACAGGCATGAGCTGCTTATACATTCTGCGCTCAGCGTTACGGCCTGTGCGCCACTCTTCGCGGATTACACCTCGCTCTGATTCAATCTCCTCGGGAAGGAGTGAAATAAAGTGCGACCAATCATGAAGAACCAGTAAAGCGCTATCAATAATACCCTCACGGGTAGTTGGAACATCCGATAGGTTGTAAACTGTTTCATCTACTGAGGTGAAAGCGTTGATGTTAAACCCAAACTTCACCCCAACGGTCTCAAAGTAGTTGATGATACCCTTGCCCGGGAAGTTCTTAGTTCCATTGAAAGCCATATGCTCCAGGAAGTGAGCTAATCCGTTTTGGCTATCCTCCTCCAGGATTGCTCCTACGTTTTGGGCAATGTAGAACTCAGCACGCTGCTTGGGTTCTGTGTTTTTGCGCACATAGTAAGTAAGACCATTTTCCAACTTACCATAGCGTACGTTTGGATCAACCGGTACAGGAGAATTCCATCCTTGACCAAGAACCTGAATACTTGCTAAAACAAGCATTGAAAACGTTAATACGATACTTTTTTTAATTGTCATAACTTTTTAAAATTTAATGTAGGTTTGTTTCTAGAATTCAACCCAAAATTACACATTTATTAAAAACCTAAAAGAAAACATAAAGGTTTTAACAGTAATTTGTAACCCTATGACATCAAATTAAGTATAAAGTTTAATTTATGAGACGCATTTTTTCAAAGACTGTCATCACCCTCTCCCTGGTTAGCTTTTTCACCGATATTGCAAGTGAGATGCTTTATCCTGTAATGCCTATCTACTTAAAATCGATAGGATTTACTGCATTGCTAATCGGAATCCTTGAAGGAATTGCAGAAGCAACCGCAGGATTAAGCAAGGGTTACTTTGGGGAGCTATCGGACAGGTTGGGGAAACGAGTGATTTTCATCAGGTGGGGTTATCTTTTAAGCGCCCTATCTAAACCTGCAATGGCTATCAGTAAATGGCCCATATGGATTTTCGTAGCTCGGACTACTGACCGCATTGGTAAAGGGCTAAGAACCAGCGCCCGCGACGCTCTGCTGAGCGATGAATCAACCCCCGAAACACGAGGAAAGGTATTTGGTTTCCACAGAGGTATGGATACACTTGGGGCGGCAGTTGGCCCTGCCATTGCTTTGCTTTTGCTTTGGCTGTTCCCCGGTGATTACACCATTATTTTTCTTATCACTATAATACCAGGACTTGCAGCGGTTTTGCTAACCCTCCTTTTAAAAGAGAGAAACAGGTCACAGGGAACTGCTAAACCCCCAAAGGGAACATCGCCCTTTTCATTCCTTGGGTATTGGAGACAATCGCCTGTAAACTATAGGCACATTGTTATTGGGCTTATCTTTTTCACCCTAATCAATAGTTCCGATGCATTCCTTTTACTAAAAGTAAAAGAAGAAGGAGCATCGGACACCTTGGTAATTGGCTTGTATATCTTCTATAACCTTGCATACGCCTTACTTTCCTATCCTATGGGATGGCTATCGGACAAACTGGGCATGAAAAGGATGGTGATTTTTGGTATAGCCATATTTGCAATCACCTACTTAGGCTTTGCCTTAACTTCAAAATGGAGTGTGTTTATTCTGCTTTTTGGCCTTTACTCACTGTATGCTGCATCAACCGAAGGGGTATTAAAAGCTTGGCTTGCAAATAATCTTCCTAAAACCAAAACAGCAACAGGAATAGGCCTTTACAATAGCTTACAAAGCATTGCTACCCTGCTGGCAAGCAGTTTAGCAGGCTTAATATGGGTTATGGCAGGATCAGGTATTGTTTTTATTATAAGCGCTGTGGGTGCAACCCTTGCAGGAATATACCTTTACATATTTACAAGAACTAGCGTAACCTATCAAGGGAGCGAATAAGCGCCTCGTCGCGTGCTATTGCTCTTAACGCAAGAAAATTCAATATGGCTGCTATGAGCGGAAATATGAAAACAAGATTGTAGCTAGGTTTGGAGTTCAAGTTTTCACCATATGCATATACAACATAATACATCACTCCCTGGAGACCAACCAACATCACAATAGTTAAAACACAAAGGCGAATCTGAAGTAGCCGCCTGTGGTACAAGAATATAGTTATTAAACTAAGGAGCAATACAACTATAATAAAACCTAGCAAAAACCAGATGCTTTGGACCTTTTCAACCGTTGAACCATCAACCACCGATAATCCAAATACTCCTAAAGTGTATTTTGCCATTTGGGGTTCAACAATAAATGATGCAAAAGGATTGTACATTAAAATGGATAGGAGAATTACAGAAGCAAGCAGGAAAAGGCTTTGAATTCGCTGAATCATGGCTGAATATTTTTCTGCAAATTTACCAATAAAACCAACTGCCCAAGCTAAAACTTTTTAAATAATGTTGATTTAAACTAAACCTTTGCTATAATTGCAAAATAAAAATACAAGAATCATGAGAGTTATAGAATCATCTGAACTTATTATCAATCCCGATGGAAGTATTTTCCATCTACACTTAAAACCCGAAAACCTGGCCGATAAGGTGATTTTAGTTGGTGATCCGGGAAGGGTTGATACCGTTGCAAATTTCTTTGATACCAGGGAGATTTCCGTTTCGAACCGTGAATTTAAAACAGTTACAGGAACATATAAGGGTAAACGCATCACAGTTCTTTCCACCGGTATTGGAACCGACAATATCGATATAGTGGTGAATGAACTTGATGCGCTGGTTAACATTGACCTTGAAACCAGAACCGAAAAAGCTGAGAAGAAAAAGTTAACCCTTGTTCGGCTTGGCACATCGGGTGCCTTGCAACCCGAAATTGATTTGGGAAGCTTTGTAATGACTGAAATTAGCGTAGGTTTTGATGGTTTGCTTAACTTCTATGCCAATCGCAACGATATTAGCGATCTTGAAATGGAAGAAGCATTCCTAAAGCATACCAGTTGGAACCCACAGTGCGCTAAGCCTTATTTCTGTAAGTCGTCGCCAAAGCTGGTAAAGCTTTTCTCTGATTTCACCATCCCCGGTGTAACAATTTCAGCGCCAGGGTTCTATGGCCCGCAGGGACGCGTTCTCCGTTTACCTTTAGCGGATCCTAAGCTGAACGATAAAATAGTTGATTTTAACTATAAAGGGAGGAAAATAACCAACTTTGAGATGGAAAGTTCAGCCATAAACGGCTTATCGCTTTTGCTTGGCCACGATGCTGTTACTATTTGCACAATTATTGCAAATCGTGTTATCAAAGATGCCACAAAGGATTACAAGCCATATATCAATTCACTAATTGAGAAAACACTGGACAAACTAGCAACATTAGAGTAGAGCATATTGGATGCCAAGTACATAAAATCGCTCATATCCCTCCTCGATGACCCTGATACCAATGTGTTTAACACGGTGTCAGAAAAAATCATCATGGAGGGGAATGAGGTTATTCCTGTTCTGGAAAACGTATGGGAGAAATCAACCGACCCTTTACTGCAAAGCAGGATTGAGAACATCATTGACTCCATTCAGTACAACTACCTGGCAGGGGAATTTCAAAAATGGGCACAGTCGCCCGAAATGGACCTACTCCAGGGGACAATCCTTGTAGCCAAAATCCAATACCCCGAACTTAACCCCTCTCCCATTCACGAGGAATTGGAAAAGATTAGGCGCGACATTTGGCTTGAACTTAACAGTAGCCTTACAGCACTGGAGAAAGTAAAAATCATCAACCACGTTATCTTCACATTACATGGCTATAAACCCGATACCTCAAACTACTTTGCTCCCAAAAACTATTTTATTAACACCCTAATAGAGACAAAACAGGGCGGACCTATCATACTATCTCTCTTCTATGCGATTATTGCGCAAAAACTTGGCTTACCAATATACTGCGTTAATTTACCCCACAATTTTGTTCTAGGCTATAAAGACAGGTATTACCAGAAAACCACCGATGAGCCTGCCGAGGAAAAACAAAGCATTCTCTTTTACATCAACCCATTTAACCAGGGTTCTTTATTCAGCGCAAAGGAAATTGAACTTTTTTTGAAACAGCAAAAAATTGACGACGAACTGAGCTACTACTTGCCCTGTAACAACAAGGAGGCAATTCTTCAGTTAATATATAATGCATCGGTAGCCCTCCAGCGATCGAACAGGCAAAACAAAGCCATTCTTTTTACAAGAATTCATGACTTGCTGTCCAAATAAATAGCGTGCAAGGCTATTAAGCATTATCCTTGAAATCGATTTTAAGCTGAAATCCTACTAACTTTAACCTTTCTATCTCTAAGTTAACTATTGCCTCAACCTGCGGAAAACACCTCCTACATCCCGTAGCAGCCAGAGTAAATCTTTGTACATCGGCAATGTCAACCACCCCGCCTTTTTGAATTGCATGAACAATAGACTTTATACTTACTCCGTTGCAATGGCAGATTATTTTTTCGTTTTTTTTCATGATAATGAAAAAATGTTTTGCAATTATGGGTAAATGACTTAAATTTGCGCGCTAATTTAAATAAAATCAATAAACTATGTTGAATCAGTACGAAACCGTTTTCATTGCTACTCCCGTTTTGTCTGAGGCCCAGATGAAGGAAACGGTTACCAAGTTCAGGGATTTCATCACCGAGAATGGGGGTGAAATTGTCCATGAAGAGAGTTGGGGATTAAGAAAGTTGGCCTACCCCATTCAGAAAAAAACCACCGGTTTTTACCACCTCATTGAGTTTAAAGCCGATGGTGCATTGATTGATAAGCTGGAAACCCAGTACCGTCGTGATGAGCGTATTATCCGCTTCCTAACCGTGAAGATGGATAAGCATCATGTTGAGTTTGCTCAGAAAAGACGCAATGCCAAGGTTGAACCTAAAACTATGGAGGGTTAAACAATGAGCCAGAATCAATCAGAAATCAGATATCTCACACCGCCTAGCGTTGAGATTAAAAAGAAAAAGTACTGCCGTTTCCGCAAGAACAACATCAAGTACATCGATTACAAAGATGCTGAGTTCCTCAAGAAGTTCTTAAACGAGCAGGGAAAAATTCTACCTCGTCGTATTACAGGAACCTCACAGAAGTATCAGCGCAAGGTAGCTACTGCTGTTAAGAGAGCACGCCACTTGGCTCTACTTCCATTTGTAACCGATTTATTAAAGTAACAGGTAGGAGGATAAACACATGGAAATCATACTACTTCAGGATGTTCCCAATTTGGGCAATAAAAATGACGTGGTTACCGTACGTAACGGTTACGCCCGCAACTACCTGATTCCAAAAGGAATGGCTATAACTGCTACCGAATCGGCAAAAAAGGTAATTGCAGAAAATATTAAACAGCAAGCCCACAAGGAAGCTAAGATTAAAGCCGAAGCCGAACAGCTTGCCAAGAAACTTGAAGGCGTTAAGCTTACCATTGGCGCTAAAACAAGTTCAACCGGCAAGATTTTTGGATCGGTTAACAACATCCAAATCGCTGAGGCTCTCGCTGAAAAAGGCTTTGAGATTGATCGTAAGAGCATTACGCTTTCTGAAGATCAGGTTAAAGAGGTTGGTACCTATAAGGCCGAAATTAAGCTTCATCGCGAGGTTAAGGTTAGCATTGAATTCGAGGTTGTTTCTGAATAATCCATTAATTGCAATAACCAAAGAAGGCTGCCTGTTGGCAGCCTTCTTTTTTTATTAGCTAGTTACAGAATTAACAAACAGCAATGCACTCTATTTCAACCATTACCCCTAAAGGTAATCGAACAACTCCGTAAGCGGCCCTCGCTGGCATTTCAGAAGTAAAATAGCGTGCGTAAACCTCGTTCATGGCGGCAAAGTTATCCATATCGCTGAGTAAACAGGTTGTTTTAACAACGTTCCTGTAATCCAAACCGGCCTCTTTCAGGATAGCTCCAATATTTTTAAGAACCTGTTCGGTTTGCTCTTTAATACCACCCTCAACCACCTTTCCCGTGGAGGGATCAATTGGTATTTGTCCTGAAATGAACAAGAAACCGTTTGCTTCAACAGCCTGACTATAAGGCCCTACAGCCTTAGGGGCCTTTTCGGTACAAATTATTTTCTTTTCCATGGTTATTTTGGTTTGGTTATTGGTTATCGAGATAGTGGTCGCGCTTGGTAAACTTAAGGTCTTGTAGAATTGACGACTTTACGTTTATCTGGAAACTAAAACTCTTATAGTAGCCAATGGGAATTACAGTTAAGCGCATTTCCCAGCAATGCAAGTCGCGATAAAAGTTAAGCGAAGTGGTTGTAAGCTTTTTGTTTTTGAAGTCGTAACCTGAGTTAAAACCTATCTTCAGCTTTGGAGTAAGGCTAATGCTTCCTGAAAAGCTTAAAGTTTGCACTAACGATGACTGCAATGCAGGTTTACTATAGCTTAGGTTGTAGCTAAACCTCACATTCCAGGGAACCGAGAAATCGACATAATCAAGACCGTACATTGTTCCAAGCGATTCGCCAAAGCTTGAGCCATCGGGAGCCGTTCCCGGAGGAATCTCACCCGCTCCCCCAACTCTTCCTGCCGAGGATGAATTGGCCTGCCCTTCCTTTTTGCTATTCAATGAGAAATCGACACCAATATTCCCTCTGGTAAACCTTGCCAGCTTACCGGTCTCGTTCCATTCATACCTATTGTAAATTCGCCCTTGCTCATTTATGGCATACAGGTTAAAACCGCCAGAATAGTTGATGTTTACCTTCCCATCAAACAGGCCTGTTCTACCGCTAACCGATACCTCAGACCAATTCAAAGAATCGGCTAGAAGGTTATATGAGGCGTTCATTGACAATCCATCAATAATTTTTACTTTTTTAACCGGGTTAACCGTATCGTTTGCCGACTTAACCTTCATTTCCAGCAGGTTTGAAAGCGCGAAAGAAACTACCCCCGATTTGCCTCCACCTGGTCCCCCATAAATACCTTTCTCAAAAATTGAATACCTGGTTGTTTTACCAGTGGGATCGGATTGAACTGTCCTATAAAAACCGTATTTGGGATCAGAAAAATCGGGACGATAGCCTAAGGAAACCGAAGGGGTAATCACATGCCTTATTGCTTGTACTTTTGATTTCTTTGAGAACTGAAACATTCCATAAACCTTGGTGCTCATTGAAATCGATGTGCTGTACTCATAACCCCTTTTAAACCCACGCAGTGTATCAATCTCAACCCTGTTAGAGTCAGCATTCCAATACTTCTCAATTGTTTGCAAGTACCAATACTCGTTGTAGTTAACTCCGGGGCTAACAGTTATGAACTTTAAAAGATTGAACGAGGTAGAAACAGGAATTGAATGTTTCATTCCATTTTGCAGACTATCGAATACTGTACGTTTAAATAGATTATCTTCCTTTACCTGAACCCTGTTTTCAAGGCTAGTATTCAGGCTAACCCCAACCTTCTCGTACCATTTGGGTACCCCAATTGCATTTTTCCGTTTAAAGGGGTAAATCCTGCTCATATTAAAAGCCACCCTCGGAAAATTCAGATCAACCGATTTATTTATAGTATTCTGAGAATGTGTCAACGAGGTTGATAAGCTAAATGGGGACCCAGGCCAGGTTTTTGAATACGAAATGCTTGAGTTAAAAGTATTTGAAAGCGCAGTATTGATACTACGGGCGTTATACCTGTTATAGTTCGATGAACCAAAGTTTACATTTGCCTGAAAAGTTGAATTTGGCGAAGCTTTTGGGTCCTGATTATGTGACCAGCGAATCCAGTATGAGTTTTGCTTAGTGTAATCCGGTAAACCCTTCTCGCTTGACACTATGGTGGAATACTCCAAATTTAGTGATCCTGAAAACTTATACCTTAGCTTGTATGTTGTTTGTCCCCGTACACCCCACGACCCCCTTGAGTATACATCAAAAGTTATACGTTGGTCCATGTAATCGCCCATGCCAAAATAAAATCCACCATTACGAAGAAAGAGCCCTCTGTTATTCTCCTCACCGTATTCGGGTATTAAAACGCCAGCAGCGCGTTTACGGGTGTTAGGGAAAAAACCAAACGGAATAATGAGGGGAAAAGGAACATCCTCAATGACAAGGTATGCAGGGCCAGCAACAATTTTCTTATCGGGTATCATCTTACCCTTTGTAATTGCAATGTAAAAGTGAGGATGATCTAAATCGCAGGTGGTATACTTCCCCTCCTGAAGGTTTACCACATCGTCCTCCATCTTTTTTGTTACTGCGCTATGCATGAAGCCGCCTGACTGTTCAGTTACCACACCAATAATTTTAGCCCTACGTGTATCAAAGTTGTAGTAAATCTTTTCCATTTCAAACGACTGGCTTCCCTCCTTAAACTTTGGTTTACCGCTAATTTTTCCAGTACTATCGGGTAATCCGCTTGCGTAAACCCGCTTGGTTTCCATGTCAAATTCAATGTAGTTAGCCTTCAGTTCTAGATTTTGATAGGTAACCACACCATTACCATACAGATATGCTATTTTCCCATCGAGGGAGTATACAATTGAATCGTCGGCGTTGGTAAGGACTGGGTCGTCGATGGCACTTTTTTTGTTCTTAGCACTATCAGGAGTTGAAACGGTATCGGGTTTGGCGTAAGCCAACATCTGTTGTAAGGCCACAGAGTCGAACCTGTTAGCAATTAATGCCAACTGGTTTATAAGTAAAAGCAGTAAAGTAAACCTAAATCTCAACTTTAATCCTATTTTTGTGAACAAATTGAGCTCAAAACTACTTAAAAAAATAAAAGAATACGCAAGGGGTATGAGGCGGGAATATAAATTTTTATCAACATTTAACTTTTATTTGGCATTACTAATTATATCACTTTTTTCAGCCAATACAATTAAATCGCAGCACCTGAGCGCATACAGTGTATCAAAGATTGTTATCGATGCGGGTCATGGAGGTAAGGATCCTGGAACAGTTGGCAAAATCAGCAAGGAAAAGGACATAACCCTTTCCATTGCCAAGAGGGTCGGAGAGCTAATAAACCAGAACCTACCGGGTGTGAAAGTGGTTTACACCCGATCCGATGATACCTTTATACCCCTAGATGAACGTAGCAGGATAGCTAACCGTGAAAGCGCCGATTTGTTTATATCTATCCATTGCAATGCCGCACCCAACAGGAGTATTACAGGAACCGAAACCTACGTTATGGGATTGCATAAGAGCAACGAGAACCTTGATGTAGCAATGCGCGAGAATGCTGTTATTACCTATGAGGATGAATACCACGAGAAATATGAAGGTTATGACCCTAACTCCGCCGAATCGTTCATAATTTTTACCATGCTTCAAAATGCTTTCCTTGAGCAAAGCCTCGATTTTGCCTCAATTATCCAAGGTGATTTAAAGGAACGTGCTAAGCGTCCCGATAGAGGTGTTAGGCAGGCAGGCTTTCTTGTGCTCTGGAAAACATCAATGCCAAGTGTTCTTGTGGAGGTTGGCTACCTTAGCAATCCAAAAGAGGAGGAATTTTTGAATACAAATGACGGGCAAGAACTTATTGCTTCATCAATTTACAGAGCCATTAAAGCCTACAAGCAAAAAGTTGACGCAATTGTAGAGTCAAACCAGAAAACGGTAAAGCCCGACTCATCAAAACCAGAAAATATAAAGAATGAGTTGACAACAACGGCAAAAGTAAATACAATAGAGTTTAAGGTCCAAATAGCCTCATCGCAAACCCCAATCAACAGTAAAGGAACTCAGTTTAAGGGCATAAATAATATTGACACCCTTGTGGTTAATGGAGTATACAAATACTTGGTTGGTGGTTCGCAATCGTACCAGGAAGCACTGGAATACTGCAAGGTTGTTAAACAAAAGTTTCCTGATGCCTTTGTAGTAGCCATTGAAAACGGAGAGATTATTCCCATTAAAAAAGCCTTAGAGAAGATTAACTCAAACTAGATGCCTACTTTCCCAATAATTGAGTAATTTTGAATTGTAAACAACCAAAAGAACCAGCCATGAAACTCAAACTAACCCGCGAAACAAAAATTGGCCTGTTTGCCCTTACCATACTTGTTGTAATGTTCTGGGGAGTAAACTTTTTAAAGGGTAAAAATATTTTTAGCCCAAACAATGTTTACTACGCCATTTTCAAATCGGTTGATGGGTTAAAAAATACCGATGCCGTGCTAATTAACGGCTTTAAGGTTGGCCTGGTTAAAAATATTGAGTTTCATGACTTAAAGTCGGGGAGGTTTCGGGTGGTATTACTGGTTAATAAGAAGTACAGTCTCCCCCGAAACACTACTGCCAAACTAGTAAGCACCGATATAATGGGAGGTAAGGCCATAAAGCTTGAGGTAGCCCCCGATAGCTTTTACTATGAACCTGGCGACACACTTCCTACCTCCATTGAGGTTGGACTCCTCGATCAACTTGCCTACCAAATGTCGCCCGTAAAGGAAAAAGCAGAGGTAATGATGAGCGAGATTGCTAAAACCCTTGTTGTACTTCAGGAAGTGCTTAACGATGAAAATAAAAAGAACCTGTCGGAGGGTATTGAGAACCTCAATAGAACCCTCCACAACATTGCAAACCTGAGTGCTGGCCTCGACACCATGGTTAACAGTCCAAAAGGCTCCATAAGGTTATCGCTAAGCAATATCGAGTCAATTTCATCGAATATCCGAAAGAATAATGCAGACATTACAAACACCATTAAAAACCTTTCAAGCTTAAGCGATTCTCTATCCAAAGCTAACCTTTACAGCACGCTTGTAAAGCTCGACTCTTCGCTAACCCAACTCCAGCAAGCTTTAACAAAAGTAAATTCAGGCGAGGGTACACTAGGCAAGCTGGTTAATAACGACTCTCTGTACCGCAACCTAGAATCGGCATCACTACAGCTTGAGTTGCTGATTAAAGACATGAAAGCGAACCCTAAAAGGTATGTTAATTTCTCGATAATCGACTTAAGCAGAACCAAATACATCGAAGAAAAGAAAAACAAATAGCAGTTTCTTATATGATTCTGTATATCAATCCGTTATGTTATTTCGACTGTATGTCAATGCTATACAGCAAATCTATATAACCTTTAAATTTAGATTCACTTAACAATAAGTTAACAATCAAATATTTGTGTTATTAACAACTTACATAACTGTATATCAGAGTATTAAAAAATTTTGACGAACGAAAAAAAAATATTTGAGTGATAATAAGATAGTTGTAATGTTAACACAAAAATCAACCTGAAAACCTATTTTTTTTTAAAAAAAATCATTACAATTTTGTTGATGTTGATAACAGGTTGAAAAATTTTCACTCAAATATTTTTACATGTATATGGCAGCTGATTATAAAGAAGTTTGGGAAAACTGTTTAAGAATCATTAAGGACAACGTAACACCCATAAGCTTTAAAACTTGGTTTGAGCCCATTGTTCCCATTAAGCTGGAAAAGAATGTACTCACCATTCAGGTGCCAAGTCCTTTCTTCTACGAGTATTTGGAAGAGCAGTACATTGACATACTGCGTAAAACGTTAAGGAAGGAGTTGGGAGCCGATGCTAAGCTTGAGTACAGTGTAATTATGGAACATAGTGGCTATAATGGTGGCACTCCATATACAGTTAAGTTCCCCACTCAGAACAAAACTGAACTTAAAAACAAGCCAGTTTCAGTTCAGGCCGTTCAGGAAGCACCTATTAAGAACCCTTTCATTATCCCGGGCATTAAAAAGTTAAATGTTGATCCTCAGCTTAACCCTGAGTACAACTTCACAAACTTTGTGGAGGGGACATGCAACCGCTTAGCTCGTTCTGCCGGAATCACCATTAGTCAGGCTCCAGGGAAAACTGCTTTTAATCCATTGTTTATCTACGGAGGCTCTGGGTTAGGCAAAACGCACCTGGCTCAGGCAATAGGAATAGAGGTTAAAAGACATTTCCCTGAAAAAATTGTACTATACGTGAACGCCGTTAAGTTCCAAACCCAGTTTGTGGATGCTTACTTTAAACATAACAACATAAACGATTTTCTTCACTTCTACCAAAGTATCGACTTACTAATACTTGACGATGTTCACGAGTTTGCAGGAAAGGAAAAGACACAAGATGCCTTTTTCCACATCTTTAACCATTTACACCAAACGGGCAAGCAGCTTATCCTTACATCGGATCAGGCTCCGGCCGACCTGCAAGGCTTAGAAAAACGTCTTCTATCGCGCTTCAAGTGGGGTTTGTCGGCTGAACTTACAACACCTGACTTTGAAACAAGGGTAGCAATACTTAAAAAGAAAGTGTATAACGATGGTATAGTAGTACCAAACGACGTTTTGGAATACATTGCCTCAAATATTACCCAGAACATTCGCGAGCTTGAAGGTGCACTCATTTCCATGCTAGCTCAGTCAACCCTAAACGGTAAGCAACTCAGCGTTGAACTTGCCTCGGAAATGATTGAAAAACTAGTTAAAAACACCAAGAAGGATATTACTATTGATTACATCCAAAAGGTTGTTTGCGAGTACTTTGGTTTACCTGTTGATGTGTTAAATGCAAAAACCCGCAAACGTGAGATAGTACAAGCGCGTCAGATTGCCATGTACTTCTCTAAAAGTTTAACCAAAGCATCACTTTCAACCATTGGTAGCGTTATTGGGAACAAAGATCATGCAACAGTTCTTCACGCCTGTAAAACAGTTAACAACCTGATGGAAACCGATAAACGATTCAAAGCCCAGGTGGAAGATATCCAAAAGAAGCTTAAGTATAACGCATAATACTAGTTTTTAGGGTTTATAGTAAAGGAGGGAGCTTACATAGCCCCTCCTTTCTCATTTTCATTCAACATTTAATCAATGAAAATTGTTAGGTTGTCAATAAAGCTAAACAGATTAAAGATTAATACGCTAAAGGAATTATTTTTACTACCAATTTGAGTTCCAAGAATTGAAATTGTGGAAATCATTTTTCACTGGATGATTACTGCGAACCATATTTTTAAGGAAAAAAATGAAGATATTAACTGTAAAGCAATAGCTATGATAAAAATTAAAAACCTTTTGTTCGCTCTCTCCATTGCAACCCCACTAATGGCTCAGCCAAACCCCGATAGCTTAATAGAAGTAATCAGAAACAACGCAAAGGACTCTATTATTCTAAACAAAATATATGAAAAACTAGGGCCAGCAAAGGAGTATAAGGATTCCATTTACGACAAGGTAGTAATCGAATTCATTAAGTCATCAGCATCAAATGGATGGGCTAATGGAGTTGCCAAAGGCAACGATCTTGCAGGAAATAGATATTATGCTAGAGGAAACTTTACCAAGGCTCAGGAGTACTTTCAAAACATTATTGTCCTTTCACAGAAAACAAAAATTCCTGTTGCAATCATAGCCAACGCCTATAAAATGCTTGCAGGAATCCTTTTCAATACAGGAAATGCAGAAGGTGCCATTGAAAAAGCGAATAATGCAATAGACCTATTCCAACAAATTAACGATACCCTAAGCCTGGCAAAGACTATAAATTTGCTTGGGGGTATCTACTGGAATCTTGGAAAACTTGAAATAGCATCCGAAAAACTATTCCAAGCCCTAAGACTTAGAGAAAAACTAGGTGACTCACTTGGTGTAGCACATGCCTATAACAACATTGGCCTAATATACGATACTCAGGGCAAGCAAAATCAAGCACTTGATATGTATTACAAAGCTCTAACCATTTACCAAAATCTAAAAAATAATTTGGGTGTTGGAAGGGCATCAAATAACATTGCTATCATCCTCAAAAACCAGAAAAGATTTACCGAGAGTCTCGACATGTTTCTTAAATCATACGAAGTTGATGTAAAGAACAACAATGTTGACGACCAGGGCAAGACCCTCAGTAACATCGGACAGCTTTACCTGGATATTGGAAATCCAAAGGAAGGCATAAACTACCTATTAAAGGCTAAATTGGCTTTTGAGCAAAGCAAGAACGAGAATGGATTAGCAGCAGTTTTCCTTAATCTTGGTCGCGCCTACGAGCAAGTAGGAAATTACGGCACTTCAGTTGCCTTTTACGCCCGGGCTCTTGAACTTGCTGTTAAGCTTAAATCTATTGAGTGGCAACGCGATGCCCATAAAGGACTGTACTCAATCCTTAAACGCCAAGGTAACTTTAAAAAAGCCATTGAGCATCTGGAGGTGTATAAAACACTCAGCGATACGTTAAGCAATATCTCAAACCTGAATAATCTCGATAAGCTAAAAATTGAGTACGAAACAGATAAAAAAGAAAGTGAAATTGCTCTGCTCCAAAAGGATAATGAGCTGAAACAATTAGACATTAAAAGACAAAAGGTAATCAATTTGTTGCTTCTATCGCTTGTTGTTTTCAGTTTGATAATAGTTGTGCTATCATACCTCTACCTGAAAAAATTGAGAAAGGATAAACGATTGCTACAGGAGATGAATGCAGAGATTTTAATTCAAAAGGAGGAAATTGAAACACAACGCGATATGCTGGAAATCAACATAAACGAACTAAACCAGCATAAAACCGAACTTGCCCTGCAAACCGAGCAAATTGAGATGCAAAATAGACTACTGGAGTATGCCAACCATAGAATAACCGAAGGGCTAGAGTATGCTTCGTTTATACAACGTTCGCTGCTCTCAAACCCCATAGAGTTCGAAAAATATTTCAGTAAACAGGCCATGCTCTACAAGCCAAAGGATTATGTTGGCGGCGATATATACTGGCATCATGAATTTGACAACGGAATAATTTTTGTCATTGCCGACTGTATAGGACATGGAGTAGCCGGAGCTTTTATGAGCATAATGGCAATTAACGCTCTAAAAGATGCAGTAACTATCTTTAAACTAAATAAACCCAGCCAAATTGCAACGCACTTGTATAATGAGTTGATAAAAAACAACGCAAAACCGTTTGATTCAAACCTACTATTAGGCATCGACTTTATTGTTTGCAAGTACACAAAACAGGCAGCAGCGCTGGAATACTCAGGGCACAAAATATCATTTGAGTATTTCGATTCCAATAATAACCATATAACTGTTCGTCCCCAACGTAACCTTAACCGTCAGCTCGGTTTGATTGAATTCAACGATGAATACCTTGATATTACCAAAAAAGGGAAACTCTTTTTCTACACCGATGGTTACCACGACCAGATAAGTGATACTAAGCGCATGAAGCTGGGCAAATCCGAATACATTAAACTGCTAGGTAATACCTTAGATAAACCTGTTAATGAACAGGTTAAACATCTTGAATCATTCCTGGAAAAATGGAAAGGTAATTACGAACAGGTTGATGATGTATTGGTACTTGGAATTGACATTTAGCCTACTTCACCCTCCCATTCGAAACAACAAACCATGGATTAACAAGGTCCTCCTTGTTGTACGAAAGTCTTTCACCCGTTTCGTAGGTTATCACTTTAAAACCAGCACCCTCAACAATTGCCTGACCGGCAGCCGTGTCCCACTCGCTGGAAAGCGAAAGACGGGGATATAAATCCGCTTTACCTTCGGCTATCATGCACATTTTAAGCGATGAGCCAATAGGAAGTAACTCTATGTTTGAGTAACGTTCTGATAAGCTATTAATATACTGAATGGTTTCAGGTGTGCTATGCGACCTACTCTCTACAACCACAATGCTATCGCGATTGCTTGGTAAAGGCAACTTTTGGGAAATAGCTTGAATATCTTCATATGAGATCTCAAAATCATCCTTTGAAAGTAAAGAAGTAACCATATAAGCACCTTCCGAATTAATGGAGTAGTAAAGCTTTCCGGTAACAGGCACAAATACTATCCCTGCAATTGGGTACTTTTCGTATACAAGAGCAATATTTACAGTAAACTCCCCATTACGTTTGATAAACTCTTTTGTTCCATCAAGCGGATCAACTACCCAGAAATAGTCCCAACCTTTACGCTCTTCGTAGATTATACTCCTACCTTCCTCGCTAAGAACTGGGATAAAAGTCTTTGAAAGTGAACTCTTAATTTCCTCATGGGCAAGTCTATCGGCTAGGGTTAACGGAGTACGATCGGATTTAAGATTTACCTGAAAATCATCAGAATTATATACCTCCATTATTTTGTAACCTGCTCTAACCGCAGCACCAATGGCAGTTGAAAGCAGGTTGTGAAGTTCTGGTGTTTCTATCATTCCTGTCGAGTGATTTTGGTTACAAAATTAAACCATTTTAAAATACCATACAACCGCTTACAAACATGCTTTTAAACCTCTTTTATTTAAACCATCATATTTGAAAATGTATTATGTTTATGCCGAAAAAAAAATTAATACCCATGAGCAGTAATCAATTAAAGCCAGAACTTGTTTTCCACTACTTTGGTGAAATATGCAAGATTCCCCGTCCATCAAAGAAAGAAGGTAAAATTATTGCCTACATCGTAGATTTTGCCCAAAAGCATAATCTGGAATTCCGGAAAGATGATGCTGGAAACATTCTGGTAAGAAAACCCGCATCAGCAGGCTACGAGAATAAGCAAGCGGTTGTGCTGCAAAGTCACCTGGATATGGTTTGTGAGAAGAACAGCGATATAAATCATGATTTTAACAATGACCCCATACAAACCTATACCGATGGCGAATGGTTAAAGGCTAAGGGAACGACTCTTGGAGCCGACGATGGCATTGGGATTGCAGCCCAATTGGCTATCCTAGCCTCAAGCGATATTGAGCATGGACCACTTGAGTGCCTTTTCACTGTTGATGAGGAAACCGGTCTTACTGGTGCATTTGAAATGGGAAGCGGATTTTTCAATTCAAAAATTCTTTTAAACCTCGATTCCGAGGACGAGGGAGAACTTTTCATTGGCTGCGCTGGAGGTATCGACACAGTGGCAACTTTTGCATACGAACCCGATAGGGTACCTAGCGATTCTGTTGCCATGAAGCTGATAGTGAAAGGCTTACTTGGAGGTCACTCAGGCGACGACATTGACAAACACCGCGCTAACTCAATAAAGCTTATTAACCGTTTCCTCTGGAAAGGAACACAGCTATTTGATCTTAGACTTGCCAACCTTGATGGTGGTAACCTACGCAATGCCATACCACGCGAAGCATCGGCAATATTCACAATCCATAAGGACGATAAGGCTCAACTGATTCTAACCTTTGAAAACATCAGAACTGAAATTTACAATGAATGGCGCGATGCTGAGCCAAACCTCGAGATCACAATCGAGGACTCACCCCTACCCGATTTTGTAATTGACGAACCTACCCATTTCGATCTACTTAACTCACTATACGCTTGCCCTCATGGAGTTATAGCCATGAGTCGCCAGCTAAAAGGGCTAGTTGAAACCTCTACCAATTTAGCTTCCGTGAAATTTATTCAGGACAACCAAATTCTGGTAACTACCAGCCAACGCAGTGCAGTGGAATCGGCAAAGCATGATATTTCAAACATGGTAGAAAGCGTTTTCCGGCTTGCCAATGCCAACATTCAGCACTCCGATGGTTACCCGGGATGGGCCCCTAACACCAACTCTCAGATACTTGAAATAACAAAAGCCTCGTACAAGAGACTTTTTAAGGTAGAGCCTGTAGTCAGAGCTATACATGCCGGACTTGAATGTGGCCTTTTCTTAAAGAAATACCCCGAGCTGGACATGATTTCGTTTGGGCCCACCATTAAGGGGGCGCACTCTCCCGACGAAAGGCTTCATATCCCATCAACACAAAAGTTCTGGGATTTGCTGCTTGATGTATTAAAGAACATTCCCGAAAACAAGTAATACATCCAAAAAGGAAAAGAACCCAATAGGGTTCTTTTCTTCTTAATACTCAACCCAAACCCGGTAATGACGGTTCGTTCAAGACAAACCCAATCTAGTTAAACTCCTCAAAGTAATCCTTGGTTACATTACATACAGGGCAATGCCAATTGTCAGGTAACTCCTCAAAAGGAGTACCTGCTGGTATTCCATGATCAGGATCCCCAATATTTTCGTCGTATATGTAACCACAAACTCTACACTTGTACATAGGCGAATTATTTTTTGATTAACTTGCAAAAAATTTATCAAAATTACGAAAATGGAAACTAAACACCAACTGGCACTTGTTGTATTAATAATATTATTTACCTGCCCAACTTTAGCATTTGCTCAAAAGAAAAAGGAAATTCGTGAAGCCGGCATTAAACAAAAGATTGAGTGGCGTTATATATACGAAAACGAGAAAGAGACCAAGTACAAGGAATACGAGGCACAATTTGACAAGCAAGGGAACATACTAATGGAAAAAAATTACGATGAAAAAGGCAATACTGTAAAGCATATTGAATACAAATACGATGGTGAAGGAAACGAAATATTGCAGACTACCTTCAACAGTAAAGGCGAAGTTCTTGAAAGGGTGGAAACTACATATAGCAATGGCTTTAAAGTGGAAAAGAAAGTATATGGGCCTAATGGAAAACTGAAAAGTAGAAAAGTTTTTGAATATAAGTAGTATAGTGTAATCCATGAAAGAGAATGATATTAAACAAATAGATTTCAACTACTTAAACCTATGCGATGTGGGCAAGGCGCAATTTATGCGCCGTATCGATAGTAAGTATTTAGTACAGGCAGAATGGGCATTTGAAATACTTTCATTCTTAAAACAACACTACTTTATTGTTGAGAATAAAGAACAGCTAATGCCTGAGTACTTTTCGGAATATTTTGACAGCAGTGGCTTTACCATGTATCTTGACCACCATAACAGGAGGGCTAAGCGTTATAAGGTAAGGCTCAGGCATTACAAAGCTAGCGGCGATGTATTCCTAGAGGTAAAAACACGAATGCCTTCAGGCGAAACATTAAAGAAACGAACCGAAATTACCAACAATTCCATTGATAATCCAACGGTTGAAACCTTTGTTAAAAAAAATATTCCTTTCAGGTTTAATGAGTTAACAAGAACATTGTATACAACCTTTAACAGGATAACCCTAGTATCGTTCGATTTTAATGAACGTGTTACAATGGACTTCAATATACTGCTCAAAAATCCAACCCATGCCGTAAACCTTTCAAATATTTGTGTGATAGAATCAAAACGGGACAAGTACAACTCGTCAAGCTTTCTTATCAATCATTTAAAGCAACACGGTTATAGACAAACCGGTTTTAGCAAGTACTCAATTGGGTGCGCCCTTTTGTATAATAACCTAAAGTCCAATAACTTTAAGCCGATAATTACGCACATTAACAAGTACAAAAATGAGAATGCTTTGGTTAACACTTCAAGCTGATTCGTTCCAGCTATTTGGAATCGATATCATAAATACGAACGATTTTTACACACTTCTCCTACGGTTTATCCTGAACACTGTTGTGTTATGGATTGCAGTCCGTTACCTATACTACCCACGTACCTACCGTAAAGATTATGTTTTTACATACCTTATGCTTGGCGTGGTTGTATTTTTTATGTGCTTTCTGCTTGCAAACGTCAAGCTACAGCTTGGTTTTGCCTTGGGGTTATTTGCCGTTTTTGGGATTATTCGCTACCGGACCAACCCAATACCAATTAAAGAGATGACTTATCTCTTTTTCATAATTGCCATCTCGTTAATAAATGCCATATCGTCGAAAAAGGTTAGCTATGCAGAACTGCTATTTTCTAATTTTGCGCTATTAGGCGTGGCTCTAATACTTGAAAAAGGCCTTTTCATTAAACATCTATCACAGAAAGTGATAGTTTACGAAAAAATCAACCTCATTACCCCCGATAAAAGGGCAGAACTTATAGAGGATCTGAAGAAACGAACTGGTCTTGAAATTAAGAGTGTAGAAATTGGCAAGGTTGATTTTGTTCGCGATATAGCCTGGCTAGTTGTTCACTTTCCCGCTGAAAACTTTAACGATACTAACACCCCACAAATAGATGCCAGGGAAGTAGTAGATGATGACGATTAAATAATCTCTACCATTTTGAATGGAGCCTTTACCAGGGCCTGAAAATCACGACCTAAGTTTTTAATGGTGTCGTCATCCTCCTCAAAGTACCAGTTAATAACCACATTATGTCCCTGTGAGTAGGCCTCATCAAGCATCCTCATTATGGTGAAAATAAACCGGTTTGAACCGCTATTGATATACTCCATCTTCAGGTTGAGCCTGGTTAATGGTTCAGGTTTTTTAAGGTAATCTTCAATCCATTTAATAACCGGCTGGTAAAAAGCAACTGCATCCTCAGCAATTGAGCGTCCTGAAATTTGCAGAATACCCGGTTTAAAATCAATCTCCGGCGTTTTGGAAGTGCCCTTGATGTATAAATTTGTCATGGCCTAAGTCTTTATCAGCATGTAAATTTATAAATATTATACCATACAAATAAAAAAATCCGCCCAAAATAGTTAAACGATAGGCGGATAAATTTGTTCGGTGTATCGACTAAATTCCCAATTTCTTTGCTAAATCAACAGGAACAGCCTTTTTATGAACCATAATATTTGTTGATTTGTACAGTACAAATGCCCTTGAGGCATAAAAATATCCTTTGTACTTACCATCGGCACCCCAACTATTCTTCACTTTGTAAAATGTGTTCCCCATCTGATCGGTTGCCTTGCCTACCAGCACCATACCATGGTCATCGGTTGTTTGATAGTTATCAAAGGCAAGTTGCCTTATCTCCTGGGTAATTACCATTTCCTTAACTGGCTTCTCGAATGAGTATAAAGTTTTTTCCTTCTCACGGTTCGAGAGTTGAGTCCAGCGCTCCTTGTCGGAACCGGCATTTTCCTTGTCATCAAAATCAGGTACTATAGCTACACCCTTACTCCAGTTAAACCCTTTATCGCTAACATCGCTTGCCCAGGCAACCGGGTAACCGTTATCGATGGCGCTTTCAATAATCCTATCAAAATCACTTAAAGGCACATTGTAGGCCTCGCCATGTATCCAGTTATCGGGTAGCTCCAGAACAAATTTCTGGTAAAAGGGATGATGGCTGAACGAGGTTATAACCACGTAATCGTCAGGATTTATTCCTAGCTGTTTTGCAAACAATTCTGGTGTGTATGTTTTGCCATTGTAGGTAAAATTCTGGGGTAATGAACCAAAGTAGGCATCCAGTATACCATCGAATGCTTTTTTCCAAGCGGTGGAGAGTTTACGGTTTGGATTTTTAACTATTGCATCTACAAAAGCCTTAGTAACGGCATCAACCTCGCCGTGTACATGCGATTCCTCCCCATAGCTTAAGCCCTGATACACGTCCATGGGTACTATCCCAAACCGCTTAATGGCTTCCAGCACATCGAAGAATGAACCACCGGGTCCAAAATTATTGGTACCATTGAACCTGACATACCTATCGGCTTTCATGGCGTAGATATTCCTAACCACAAACATAGGCGAAAGGTCAACGGCCGGTTTCCCCATTCGCAAAAGCTCTGACTCCAGAAATGCCATTCCTGAAAAACTCCAGCAGGTGCTTGAGCGGTTTTGGTTCTTAACCGATGTTGTGGGTATAACCTTAACATCAGTAAAGGCATAGGGCTCTTTTGCCTCGTCCTTTTTATCCTGAGCAAACACTACCCCAATCGCCATGATTAGGAATAGCAAAAGGCTGAAAAAGTATTTTATCCGCTTCATAACTATGAATTTTGGTTTGTTAAGTTTGATTTTACCTTACGTATAAGGTTTAACCGGCTAAAATTATTTGATTAGATGGGCTAAAGTATATCTACGGGGAACTCAATGGAGAATGTAGTTCCAAAGCCCTGCCTGCTATTTACCGATATTGTTCCCCCCATTTTATCAACAAACTCTTTGCATAGGAGTAATCCTAACCCCGAACCCTTTTCGTTTTGGGTACCAGGTGTTACAATGCTTTTATCAATCCTGAACAGTTTTTCGATATTTTGGTCGGGGATACCAATACCATTATCTCTAACTCTGATTAAGCATTTACCGTTAGCTACTGAAGCATCAATCGAAATTTCACCTCCAGGTCTTGTAAATTTCACAGCATTACTGATCAAGTTCCTCAGAACTGTATTCAGCATATTCTCATCAACATAAAGTTCAATGTTAGCCGGGATATCAACGGTTAACTTGATATTCTTGTCTGTTAGTCGATTCTGTACTAATTCAATATTTTGGTTTACCAAAAGCGAAAGGGAAACCCTTTGGGGTTTATTTTGAATGTCGCCCATCTCGTTCGATGACCAGTCGAGTAAGTTTTCAAGTAACCCATAGGTGGTTAATGCCAGCCTATTAAGTTCCCCCATAAACTTTTTTGTTTTTTCCGAACTTAACGTTTCAATATCGGTTAAAAGAAAGGCAGTAGAGTTTACCAAAGTGCTAATAGGGTTGCGTAGATCGTGTGCAATAATCCTGAAGAATTTGTTTTTTGTAGCATTGATTTCTTCGAGTTTTTGTTTTTGTTGTTCAATCTCACTCTTTTGCCTTTCGAGCATGGCATTCTTTTCCGATATCCATTCGTAGGTCTCCCTGAGATGTTCTGCCTGAACCTGAAGTTCCTCCTTTTGTAAAAGAATTTCCTGTGTGCGTTCCTTAACCAAGCGCTCCAACTTGTCGCGCTCCAGTATTAACTTGTAATGCCAAATTTTAAATATCGAATATATTAGTAAAAAAACAAGCAAAGCGTAACCAATGTATGCATAAATAGTTCTGTACCATGGTGTTTTAACCTCGAAATGAAATTCTAAAACAGGGCTTTCAACCCCGAAAACACTTCGTGCTTTAACCTTAAATACGTACTTACCCTCACGTAAATTAGTATACTCCTTCCTGTAATCAGTCGACCACTCTGACCATCCCTCATCGTTGCCAACAAGCTGGTAACTGAATTGACAAGGCTGATCGGATTCAAAGTATGGCCATGAGTATGAAAATTTCACTGAATTCCTTTTGTATGGAAGTACTATTCCTAAATCAATGATAGGATCAGCTATTTTTTTGTACAAATACGCTCCAAAAACTGTATCGCATTCAACCAGGCTATAGTTGTTACCATTAAAGAGCACAGAGTCCATATTAATCGCCCTATAAATAACTGGGGCAGGTAAGTTAAAGTAGTTATACCCCTTAGCAGGCCGAACCTGAAAGATACCCTTGTCGGTGGACAC
>NZ_JBBFKU010000038.1:0-33177 GCF_037481895.1 Tenuifilum sp. | reverse complement strand
TGTAAAACTATCCCTTAACGGGGATATTTCCAACTCCCATTTTTTATCTACAAAATTTTATTTTGGACGGATGTGAAATTGAATGAATAATTATGGATGAGGTTGAGATCAATGCAATACTTGCAGAGCTTGATGATTTAAGGAAGAGGTACGAGGAGCTAAAGGCTCTTCATGATGCCCAAAATAAGATTCAAAGCGATATAGAAAGTAGATTGCTTGATAGCGAAGCCCGTAATGCTGCACTGTTATCGGCCAACCCTGATATGATGTTTGTTTTCGATAAGCAAGGTTATTTTATTGACTACAATGGAGGGCTTAATGAGATGTATGCTCCTCCGGAATTCTTTGTGGGTAAGAGAGTAGATGAGGTATTACCAGCACCAATAGCATCGCTAACCCACGAAAAGATAAAGCAGCTTTTTGAAACCGGTAAAATGCAGGTTTACGACTACGACCTTGTTATTCAGGGTAAAACAATGTTTTTTGAAAGTCGCCTTGTTAAGTATGGCACTGATAAAGCATTAGCCGTAGTAAGAAATATTACCCAAAGGAAGAACTATGAAATTACCCTAAAGGAGAGTGAACTCCGGTATCAGGAACTATATGACCTTTTACGACTGCTTGCCGATACGGCTCCCGATATGATTTGGGCAAAGGATGCTCAAAAGCGATATATTTTTGCCAATAAGGCAATTTGTAATGAGTTGCTCAATGCCGCTGACACCAATGAACCAATTGGTAAAACCGATTTATTTTTTGCTCTTCGCGAAAGGGAGAAACATCCCGAGGATCCCAACTGGCATACTTTTGGGGAACTATGTATGGATTCCGATGAAATTACAATGCGCGAGCTGCGACCCATGCAGTTTGAGGAGTTTGGTAATGTTAAAGGGAAGTTCATGTTCCTTGATGTTCATAAGGCACCTATTTTCAGTAACGATGGAAAGTTAATGGGAGTTGTTGGTACGGCCCGTAACATTACTGAAAAGAAGGAGATGGAGGAAAAGCTAAAACTATCAGAACAAACATACAAAGGAATCCTAAACAGTATTTCGGAGGCGGTTTACATTCAGGATGAAAACGGAGTTTTTATAGATGTAAACGATACTGCCACCCGAATTTACGGTTACCCTCGTGAATACTTTATAGGCAGAACTCCTGAATTCCTGTCGGCGCCAGGGTATAATAACCTGGAGCAGGTTGCGCAGTGCGTGAAAAAGGCTTTCCATGGCGAACCTCAGGTTTTTGAATTCTGGGGGATACGACACGATGGAGCCTACTTCCCAAAGATTGTAAGCCTTACGCCAGGAGTATATTTTGGTAAAAAATGTGTAATTGCGGTGGCACGCGATATTACTGAACAAAAGAACTGGGAAAAAGAGATACTCGAGGCAAAGAGTAAAGCCGAGGAAAATGATAAGCTAAAATCGGCCTTTCTGGCCAATATGAGCCATGAAATTAGAACTCCATTGAACGGTATAATGGGGTTTGTGCAGCTTATGCGTAACCCGAATTTATCCAAGGAAGATTTAGAAAAGTACCTAAATGTAATTGAAAGAAGTGGGGAAAGACTCAATGAACTGTTAACCGGCCTCCTCGATATGGCTAGAATTGAGGCAGGGCAAGTCAAAGTATTTTACAAAAGGACCAATATTGCAAGCCTGGTACAGTACGTAACCGAATTTTTTACCCCCGATGCAAGGGTAAAAGGCATAGGAATAACCCATAAAATCAATATTCCTGAGCAGTTAGTTGAGATTGAAACCGATGGCTACCTGTTACAGGATATCTTTTTTAACCTGATTAAAAATGCCATAAAATATACAAATAAGGGAAACATAACCATTGGTTGTGAGTATTTTGATAGTTCACTACTATTTAAGGTAAGCGACACAGGTATTGGAGTACCACGGGATAAACAAAAAGTGATTTTTGAACGCTTTGTGCGAGCCAATAATGATTTGACTAATCCGGTTGATGGTGCTGGTTTAGGATTATCGATAGCAAAGGCTTACGTTGAAAGACTTGGTGGTAAAATTTGGTTGGAAAGCGAACCCGGTAGAGGCTCAACCTTCTACTTCACTATTCCCTTAAATCCAAATGTTAACTTCTAATTCATCAACTGACTAAATTTCGTCAACTGTTTTTTTCGATAAACAGCTCCCCTCTATAAATGTTTCCGCCTTACATTTTGATTATCTCAGCTGAATTTGTTAATCCATAGCAATTCGGATTAACTGTTCACTTTTTGCTATTCCTCTAACTTCCTCATATTCCGACTCATTCCGATTCATTCCGATTCATTCCGATTGATTCCGATTGATTCCGTCTCATTCCTCTAGAAATTAGCCCGCTTGAATTTTTAATTCATGGTATTCGGGTTAAATAGTTACCTTCCTTTTCCAGGAACAATTATTCAGTTATACCCCACTGGTTTAACATGTAGGCATATATAAAGGCCTGATCCTTGAGCTGAAGGTACCTACCTGATGATTGGCTATGGCCAAGCGACATATCAATCCAAAGCAAAATTTGGCTGTTACCGGTATTATTAGCCCGTAGCTTAGCCACCCACTTTACGGGCTCAAAGTATTGCACTTGATTGTCGTTGTAACCCGATGTAACAAGCATGTTAGGGTAGGGCATCTTTTTAATTTGGTCGTAGGGCGAGTACGATTTTATGTAGTAGTAGAAGGTAGAATCGTGAGGATTTCCCCACTCGTTGTATTCAACAGTAGTTAATGCTTGTGTTGAATCGAGCATCGATGTAAGCACATCAACAAAAGGCACCTCTGCAACCACCGCTTTGAACAGATCGGGGCGCATGTTTAATGCTGCTCCCACAAGTAATCCGCCGGCACTGCTACCATGAGCTATAAGTTTTGAAGCTGAAGTATAGCCATCAGCAATAAGCTTCTCGGCGCAAGCAACAAAATCGGTAAAAGAGTTTTTCTTGTTCAGGAGTTTGCCTTGGTTATACCAGTGTCGTCCCATCTCCTGCCCGCCTCGTACATGGGCAACTGCATATACTACACCCCTGTCAAGTAAGCTAATGAGATTTGGATCGAAGGTGGTGTTGATGGAGTAACCGTAAGCACCATAACCGTAAAGGAGCAAGGGTGTATTTGCGCTAAACCTGGTACCTTTCCTATATACCATTGATATTGGAATCGTTGTACTGTCCGGTGCAGTTGCCCAAATGCGCTTTGACTCATATTTAGTAGGATCAAAACCACCCAGAACTTCATTCTGCTTGAGCAGCCTTTTTTTACGGGTAGTCATGTTGTATTCGCATGTGGAACCGGGAGTGGTAAACGAGGTGTAGTAGTAATAAAAAAGATTGGTGTTAAACTCAGGGTTTACTGAGGGAAGAGCAGTGTAAACCTCCTCGCCAAAATCGATATAGTGCTGCTCCATATTCAGTAGGTTTATTACCCTTACCTTTAATAGCGCATCGCGGCGTTCGGTTGTTACTATGTGGTTTTTAAAGGCTTCCATGGTAAGAATTAGTACTGAGGAGTCGGCCGGGATTACCTCTTTCCAGTTCTTTAGTGTTGGGTTGGTAACTGGAGCCCTAAGCACCCTGAAATTGGGAGCGTTTAGGTTGGTTAAAAAGTAAAAATGACTACCTGAGTGGTCAACGCTATACTCAAGGTTCTGTTCTCGCCCCACTATCAATCTAAATTTATCTAGGGGCTTTTCGGCGTCCAGGTACCAGCACTCACTCGCAATACCATTGGATGTTGATATTATTACGAAGCTGTGCGATTTTGTGGTAAACACATGTGTCCTGAAAGTTTTGTCGGTTTCCTTAAAAACCGGAACATCATCGTAGGGTTGGAGTATATCGTGGCGGAAAATGGCTGATGGGCGCAGGGTACTATCCTTGAAGGCATAGAAAACAAATCGGCAATCCTTAGTCCAGGCAACCTCACCGGTTGTGTTTTCAATTTTATGCTCCAAAATCCGACTCGATGCCAAATCCTTGAAGTAAATGGTAAAAAGCCGTTTCCCCAGGGTATCAACCCCAAATGCCATGAAATGGTTATCGGGCGAGATATCAATGCTAGCAATCTGGCAGTAGCGATGGCCTGCAGCAACCTCATTCTCATCAAGTATTATTTCTTCAGGCGCATTCATGGAGCCCTTTCGCCTACAGTTAATGGGATACTCTTTGCCTTCCTCGTATCGAATATAGTAGTAGTAGCCATTCATGAAAACAGGAACAGTAATATCGTCGCCTCGTTTGCGTGAGCGCATTTCAGCAACCAACCTATCCTGCAGGTTCAGGGTAGGTTCCATTACTGCGTATGTGTAGGCATTCTCAGCCAGTAAATGGTCAATTACCTTTTGCGATTCACGATTCCGTAACCAGAAGTAAGGATCGATGCGTGTATCGCCAAACATAACCAAAAGCGTATCGTGTTGTTCGGCTAAAGGTGCGGTGGGTACTAAGGAACAGCCCGAAATTATGAGGGTAGCAAAAAAAAGAAAAGTATTTTTTAAGGCTCTTATCATCTACACCAAAATGAGTTTTAAACATCAAATTTATTACTTCCGTTGGTTTTTACCAAATTGCTGTTACTATAAATTGAATAGCGTGCATAATAAACGGCATGTGAACAAAGAAACGTTTTGTTTGTTAAATAGAAAATATTCGGGTAATGTGGCGATCGTTTTTTACAGTTCTTATTGTGGTGGGTCTGTTTGGTTGTAAGACAAACAGGCATACTTATAGTTACGACACCATTGATGTTGTTGACTTTAAGATGCTTGAGCCACAGCTCTCAAAATCAACCGATACGGTTTACGTAGTTAACTTTTGGGCTACTTGGTGTGCGCCATGCGTTAAGGAATTTCCATACTTTGATGAAGCCGCGAAAAAATACTCCGGTAGCAAGGTAAGATTCTTAATGGTTAGCCTCGATTTCCCTAATCAGCTTGAGAAGAGCTTAAAACCATTTGTAAAATCCAGAACTAATCGTTTACCAGTAGTTTTGCTCGATGATCCTAATCAGAATGAATGGATCAATAAGGTGAGCTCCGACTGGAGCGGTGCGCTTCCTGCAACCCTAATATATAAAGGCAGCTATAAAGTTTTTATTGAAGGGCCTATTGAATTAGCCGATATAACTTCAAATATTGATAGTTTACTTGTCAAACCTTAAAAACTAATGAATCTATGAAACGATTGTTTTTGATGCTAATGGCTACTTTTATGGTGGCCGGGCTATACGCTCAGGGTTTAAAAATTGGCGATAAGGCCCCTGACTTTCGCCTGAAGAATGTTGATGGCAAAATGGTTTCACTGGCCGATTACACTCAGGCCAAAGGTTTTATTGTAATCTTTTCGTGTAATCATTGCCCTTTTGTGAAAGCCTATGAGGATAGGATGATAGCCTTACACGAAAAGTATGCCTCTAAAGGGTTTCCTGTAATTGCCATCAACTCTAACGATCCTGAGGTTGTACCTGAAGACTCGTTCGATAAAATGGTTGAGCGGGCCCAGCAAAAGAAATTCCCATTTGTGTACCTCTTCGATGAGGGACAAAAGATTTACCCGCTTTACGGAGCAACCCGTACACCCCATGTTTACATTCTAAGTAAAAAAGCAAACGATTTGGTTGTTGAGTACATTGGTACAATTGACGATAACTATAAGGATGCCTCGGCCGTAAAGGAAAAGTACGTTGAAAATGCTGTTGATGCTCTACTTTCTGGTAAGAAACCTGCCGTTACAGAAACTAAAGCGGTGGGTTGCTCAATAAAAGTGAAAAAGTAGTTTATAGCTATATTATTGATTAAGCCGCTACTGAGCTAGCGGCTTTTTTGTTAGCTTTGCCTAAATAATCAGCTATGGATGGATTAAGGGTAGTTCCAACTGCCGATGGTAGTTCCACGCTCTACAGCGAAAGGTTTAAGGCAACCTACCATTCCGTAAACGGTGCGCTAACGGAATCGATGCATGTATTCATAAAATCAGGGTTTAAGGCCATTTTACAAAATAAAAAAAACGTTGATGTGCTTGAGATTGGAATGGGTACCTGCTTAAATGCAGCTCTTACAGGATGGGTAGCACAAAAGTATGGTGTAAGGGTACATTACACTGGTATAGAACTTTTCCCTCCTACGGTTGAAGTGCTAAACTCCACGGGTTACCATGCTGTTTTAGAGCCAGAATGCGCAGAGCTTTGGGAAAAGATTGTTGCTGCATCAGCCAGTGAGCCTGTTCCAGTATCTACCTGGTTTACAGTTTCAAAGTTGTATGTTGATTTCATAGGTTGGAATCCTAACCATATGTACGATTTAGTTTACTTTGATGCCTTTGCTCCTGACGATCAGCCCGAGATGTGGAGTATTGAAAATTTCAATAAACTATTCAATGCTTTAAAACCTAACGGCGTTTTGGTTACCTATTCAGCTAAAGGACTGGTAAAGCAAAATTTACGGCAGGCAGGCTTTTACGTTGAAAGGTTGGCTGGGCCTCCCGGTAAACGTCACATGATTAGGGCATGGAAAAATGCGCCAAAGTAATTTACCCAAAAAAAGCTAACGTTTTTTTTGATATTGGAAAAGTATAGTATCTTCGCAAAGAAAATTACGTTCGTATAACTAACTTAAATCAATCATATTATGAAGTTAAAAGGTTTACTTGTAGCTGCTTTAGCAATACCTGTAGTAATCTCGTGCCAAAATTCAAATAGCAAAATTGGCAAGGTTATTCTAAAATCAGAAACCGATAGCTTGAGCTATGCATTAGGTGTAAATATTGCCTCAAGTTTTAAGAACGCTAAGCTTGATGAAATTAACTATAAGGCAATTGCCAGAGCAATCCAGGATGTTTACAGCAAAGATTCCTCAAAGATAAAGATGAATGATGAGGAAGCTCTTAAATACATTCAGGATTTCTTAAACCGTCGCGAAATGCGAATTGCTCAGGAGAACCTTGACGCAAGCAACAAGTTCCTTGATGAGAATAAGACCAAGGAGGGCGTAGTTGTTGACTCATCAGGTTTACAGTACAAAATTATTCAGGAAGGTACCGGACCTATGCCTACCGCTGAGGATATTGTAAAGGTTCACTACAAGGGCACCCTTATTGATGGCACCCAGTTTGATTCGTCGTACGATAGGGGAGAACCCGCTCAGTTTAAGCTCAATCAGGTTATTCCTGGCTGGACTATTGGTTTGCAAAAGATGAAGGTTGGCTCTAAATTTATTCTTTACATCCCTAGCAATTTAGCTTATGGTGAGAGAGTTCGCCCGGGCAGCCCAATTGGTCCTAACCAAGCCCTGATTTTTGAGGTTGAACTGCTCGACATTGTAAAGGAAAACGCCCAGAATAAGAAATAGATTTACCAAATATCAATCAAACTAAACCGGGTTGAACTTTCACCCGGTTTTTTAATCGGATTACAAATGGAAATTCAGGGAAAACTAATTAAGAAACTCGACCAACAAACCGGACAGGGAAAAAATGGGGCTTGGGTTAAACAGGAATTCATTATTGAAACGCAAGAGCAATACCCCCGAAAGGTTTGCATATCGCTCTGGGGCGATAAGGTTAAAGACCTTGAGACAATTCAGTTAGGCGACTCAGTAAAGGTTTCAATTAACATTGAGTCGCGTGAATTTAATGGGCGTTGGTACACCGATGTTCGGGCTTGGCGAATTGAGCCAGTGAGCAAGGGTGCTACACCCGAACAAGTTCCGGAACTCCCTCCGTTCAATGATAATCTTTATCCACCTATGGAGGGAGGAAGTGACGATGGTTTACCTTTTTAGCTGTAATTTTGCCTTTAGTAAACTATTAACAAAAAATACTTGAATATGGAAGGTATGGAGGAACAAGTAATTCGCAAGTATCTTTTTCTCGAGGACCTTGAATCGTGGCTCCTAAACCAAGGTATTAACGAAACTTTTGCACAGTTTTTCAAGGTGGCAATATCGCTTGCAACCATATTTATACTTGCATTAATTGCCGATTTTATTGCAAAGCGTATTTTTTTGACCACCATGGCCCGTGTAGCCAGACGAACCAAAACCGAATGGGATGATGTTCTGGTTGAAAAACGATTCTTTCACCGTTTAGCTCACTTTGCTCCTGCCATTGTGGTGTACTTGACCCTTGGTATAGCCCTGTACGACTATTCTCCCAAGGTTACACTGTTTTTACAGGCACTTACAAAAATCTACATGATTTTTATTGCCATTAGTGTATTTAATGCTTTTCTCGACACAGTTAACGAAATATACCAGGAATTACCATACGCCAAGAATAGACCAATTAAAGGATACCTGCAGGTTCTAAAAATTATTATTTATGTTTTTGCAGGTATTTTGGTAATTGGAATAATAATCAATAAAAATCCGGGGTCGATTCTGGTAGGTTTAGGAGCCTCAACCGCCGTTTTAATGTTGGTATTCAAGGATGTAATAACCGGTTTGGTTGCATCAATTCAGCTATCGGCTAATGAGATGCTAAAACTTGGCGATTGGATTGAGATGCCCGGAAGAAACCTCGATGGAACTGTAGTTGATATTAGCCTTACCACGGTAAAGGTTCAAAACTTTGACAATACCATTACTACAGTTCCGCCCTTTGCGCTAATCAACGAGAGCTTTAAGAACTGGCGTGGTATGGAGGAGTCGGCTGGCCGTAGGGTAATGAAATCAATTATAATTGACTCTAAAACCGTTAAGTTCTGCGATAAGGAACTCATAAAGAAACTGTCGAATATAAACCTGATTGTCAGTAAGGTTAAGGACATTGATGTTGACAAGCTGCATGAAACCGACCCCATTCAGCTGATGAATGCCGGAGCGCAAACCAACCTGAACCTTTTCAGGCAATATGTTCAGGAATACCTAAACCATCACCCTGAGGTTAATAAACACCTAACCCTTGTTGTTAGGCTGAAACAGCCTGTTGAGTATGGCATTCCCATGGAGATATACTGCTTCCTCAAGGAAAAACGATTTGTTCAGTATGAAATTATACAATCGGAAATTCTTGACCATATCATGGCTGCGCTTCCTGTTTTTGATTTAAAGGTTTTTCAGCGAATGTCGAGCGATGATATTAGAGCAATTGCTAAAGGTAACTAATTAGCTTCCAGAAGCGGAATCCAACCATTGGGTTTCGCTTCTGTTTCAATAATTATTTGGAATAATTGCCGTTGAATATTTTCTTAGTAAATTAGAGATTTAAAAGTAAGCTATGAGCGAACACGAAAAATTTATGGACGAGGCCATAAGGTTAGCCGTTGATGGCGTAATGGCTGGCGATGGAGGCCCTTTTGGCGCTATTGTGGTTAAGGATGGAAAAATTGTAGGACGTGGCAATAACCATGTTACATCAACAAACGACCCAACCGCTCACGCTGAGGTAATGGCCATACGCGATGCATGTAAGAACCTGAATACCTTTCAGCTAAACGGTTGCGTTCTCTATACCTCATGTGAGCCTTGCCCCATGTGCTTTGGGGCCATTTACTGGGCTCGTCTCGATAAGGTTTACTATTCAGCTAACCGCCATATGGCATCGTACCACGGTTTCGACGATAGCTTTATTTACGATGAGGTAAACCTATCGTTCGACCGCAGGCGTATCCCATTCATTCATGTTAGCCCGGAAAAGGGCGTTGTACCTTTTAGGGAGTGGGATAAAAAGGAAAACAAGGTAAAGTATTAATTGGTTGTTCCACAATTTTGCCTTTATTAGCATTCTTTGACTAAAAACATTGATATTCAAATAATTGTTGTAAGTAACTATGGTTAAATCAAAGAATGTAGCACTGGTACTTGGGAGTGGTGGCGCACGGGGTTTAGCCCATATTGGGGTGATTGAGGAGTTAACCCGAAGGGGTTACAGTATTACATCAATCTCAGGCTCATCAATGGGGGCACTTGTGGGAGGCTTGCTGGCTGCCAACAGGCTTGATGATTACAAAAACTGGATACTTAAACTCGATAAAATTGATATCCTAACGCTAATCGATTTTACATTCTCATCAAAAGGTATTGTTAAAGGGCAAAAGGTTTTTGAAAAGATGCAGGAACTCAATATGATTCCTGATGTAAAAATAGAGGATTTGCCCCTACCATACACTGCAGTTGCAGTCGACATTTTAAGTAATCAACTTATTGTTTTTAATTCTGGCAAGCTCCAAACCGCCATTCGCGCATCCATTTCCATCCCAAGCGTTTTCACACCATTGCCATACAATGGTACATTACTTGTTGATGGTGGAGTGCTTTCGCCATTGCCCCTGGAGTATGTTAGGCGAACTAAAAACGATTTACTGGTGGCTGTTGATTTGAATGCCATTATCCCTTACGATTTGGCGGTGCCAACCAATAAGCAATCCAAAAATAGCTGGGTTAAGGATAACCCTAAAATTGAGCAACTTGTTGCCAAGTGGGATAAATTTTTTGGACACAATGCGCCAACTAAGGAAAGCGAGGTAAAAGCTAAGCAATCGCCAAAAAGTATTGGCTACTTCGATTTAGCCATGCGTTCGGTGCAGCTCATGCAGTCGCAGTTAACCCAGTATGCAATAAAGGTAACCCCGCCCGATGTGCTAGTTTCCATATCAAAAAATTCGGCTACTGTTTTTGAATTTTACAAAGCTGCCGAGCTGATTGAGTACGGACGCTTACAATGCGCAAAGGTGCTGGACGAAAAGGGGTTATAGGGTTCGCTGCCTAACGGCTTCAAACAGAACAATGCCAGTAGCCACCGAGACATTTAGCGACTCAATTTTACCCTTTAATGGTATACGAACAATTTCATGCGATAGCCTTAGCACCTCGGGGTGTATGCCCGTATCCTCTGCACCCATAACAATAGCTATTGGCCCGGTAAGGTTAGCTTCATAGAGCAACTTTTCGCCCCTTTCGCTTGCCGAAACAATCCTATACCCATAATCGCGTAGCTGATAGCTTAGCATTTTTAGGCTACCTACCCTACAAATAGGAATGTTGTAAAGTGCGCCAGCCGAGGTTTTTATGGCATCGCCGCCAATATTGGCTGCTCCTTTGGCTGGAACAATAATAGCATCAACGCCTGCGCATTCAGCAGTTCGAACAATTGCACCAAAATTGCGTACATCGGTAATGCGGTCGAGTATAAGTAGGAATGGCGAGTTGGTTTTTTCCTGTAGTTGAGGTAAAATATCTTCAACCCTATAAACCTCAATTGGTGAGGTAAAAGCAATAACCCCCTGATGATTTTTATCCTTATACCTAGTAAAAGCCTCGTTGGGTAGATACTGAAAGGGAATGTTATTATGCTTTAGCAATCCCATAAGCTCTGATGCTAGGTTGCCGGTAAGCCCTTGGCGTACTATCACTTTGCTAATTTTTGCTCCAGCATTAAGTGCCTCCAAAACGGCTCTTATGCCAAATATTAGGTTCTCCGAGTTTTCCATTGTTAGTTTGTGTTGTTTCGTTTTGTTTTTAGTTCTTCAACTTGAGCAAGTAGATTTTCCCACTGCTCCATTTTTCCCATAAGTTCAGTCTTATGGCTTTCGTATTTTTTGAAAAAATCCTTATCGGATAGGTCAATGCCATGGGCTGTAGGATTCGATAGTTTAGTATCGGTTTCGGCAATAGTGCTTTCCAGCATTCCGATTTCCTTTTCCAGCTTCTCAACCTGCGACTCCAGCTTGCGGATTTGCCAGTCGAGTTCTTTGCGTTCCTCCCACTGTATTTTTTGTTCGGAGTTTGCGCTGGTTGAGTTTTTTGCTTTTTGCTCAACCTGTTTACGTTCCAATTCCTTTAGGTTTTGCAATTTTTTGCGCTGCAAAAAATCGTATATACCGCCAAGGTGTTCTTTTACCTTACCATCGGTAAACTCATAAATTTTATCTACCAGCCCGTTTAGGAAATCGCGGTCATGCGAAACAAGGATTAAGGTTCCATTAAATGCCTGAAGGGCATTTTTCAGAACATCCTTCGATCGCATATCGAGGTGGTTGGTGGGCTCGTCGAGCACAAGCAGGTTGTAGGGTTGAAGCATTAGCTTTGCCATGGCGAGCCGGTTTCGTTCACCTCCGGATAGTACGCTAACCCGTTTATCAACATCCTCGCCACGGAAGAGGAATGCGCCAAGTATATCGCGCATACGGGTGCGAATATCTCCTACAGCAACGTGGTCAATGGTTTCAAGTACGGTGAGGCTTCCATCGAGCAGCTCATCCTGATTTTGGGCAAAGTAACCTATAGTTACATTATGACCAATTTTGAGGTGTCCATCGTAAGGGAGTTCACCAACAATTATGCGGCTCATGGTCGTTTTCCCTTCGCCATTACGGCCAACAAAGGCCACCTTTTGGCCGCGTTCAATGGTAAAATGGACATCGGAAAAAACATGCTTGTTTCCAAAGCTTTTCGAAACCTCCTTGGCCTCAATAACCACATCGCCTGAGCGGGGTGCTTCGGGGAAACGAATATTCAGGGTAGCACTATCTTCTTCATCAACCTCAATAATATCCATCCGTTCAAGCATCTTAATACGCGATTGCACCTGAACAGCCTTGGTGGCCTTGTAGCGGAACCTGTCGATAAACTCCTGGGTATCCTCAATGAGCTTTTGTTGGTTGCGGTAGGCGGCCATTTGCTGTTCGCGCCGTTCACGGCGCAACTCCACGTATTGCGAGTAGGGTACACGGTAATCGTAAACATTGCCAAGCGAGATTTCAATGGTTCGATGGGTAACATTATCCAGAAATGCACGGTCGTGCGAAATAAGCAGTAGCGCACCCTGAAAGTCTTTAAGGTAATCCTCCAACCACTGTATCGATTCAATATCCAAATGATTGGTTGGCTCGTCGAGCAGCAGAACCTGTGGGTTCTGAAGTAATATTTTGGCCAGTTCAATACGCATGCGCCATCCCCCGCTAAACTCAGTGGTTTGACGGCTAAAATCGGCTCGTTTAAAACCTAAGCCCAAAAGGGTTTGCTCTGCCCGTGCATCGGCGCTATCGCCTTCAAGTATGGCATAGCGGTCGTTTAATTCGGTGAGCTTATTGATAAGCTCAAGGTACTCCTTGCTTTCGTAATCGGTGCGGTGGGAAATTTGCTCCGAGATGTGGTTAATGTCATTTTTTATATTAATAGTTTCGGCGAAAGCCTTGCGGGTTTCCTCTATTACGGTTTTTCCCGAGGCCAGCTTCATTTGTTGGGGCAAATACCCTAACCTAATATCACTGGGTAATGAGATATTTCCCTTTGTGGGTTGTAGTTCGCCTGCAATTAGCCTTAGCAATGTGGTTTTACCTGCTCCATTCTTTCCAACAAGCCCAACATGCTCATTATCGTTTAGCTGAAAGCTTATCCCCTTAAATAGGTCGAACCCACCAAAGCTAAGCGTAAGATTATTAACCGAAATCATTGTAAAACAGCAATAAAATTGCTGCAAAGGTAATACATTAAAATGGTTAATAATACATTTACTCTATATCAACCGATTTGGGTTTTGGCGTAGGTAGCTTATAGTTGTAAAAAATACCAACAGTGTAGGTTCGGAGTGGGTTGTTTGTATTCAGCTTATCCTGTATTTGGAAAAACAGGTCTATACTCGACCGCTTAGAGAAAGGGTATTCCAAACCGGTTCTGATTCTGACTCTTGAAAATTCATGGTTACGGTCGGGTGAAATATCGTAGTAAATTTCGGCCTGCACAAAGGGTTCAAACTTTGTTCGCCTTATGTTGTATGTTATTTTGATACCTTCGCGGAGTTCACGGCGTGTTTCAATGGAGTAGCCATAACCGTAACGGTTTATTAGCCTATGAAAGTAGTAAATGCGATTGGTCAGTTTAAAACGACCCAACTCAAGCGATGAGTTTATACCTGCTCCCAACCGTTGACCATTAAAGTATTCACCCGGATCATCGTAAAACCTGTAATACCTGTATGAAATAGTAGGCTGCAGGAGTTTGTGGACACGAAGTTGAGCCTCGGCTTCAAGAATAAGATCATCAATTCTCTTTTCGTCGGTTAGCCTTAGCTCAGGGGAGAACGTAATACGAAATGCTTTTGAAAAGGGAAGCTGGAGTTCAGCACCGCTCCATAATGTGTGAGCAACCTGCGAGCTAGCATTTGTGACTATTAGTAAAGTAAATGCAAAAATCAATGACAGTTTATTCCGTATCATCAATTCAAAATTTTTCAAAAATAACTTTTTTCGGTTTAATAAGTTGATTTTGCTTGCCGTGAATTGTAAAAACTATTAAGTATGTACCCTTTGAAAGGTTTTGTGGGTGCCAGGTTAGCTTTGGGTTATCATCTTTTTTCATGAAATGCTCCAGCACGGTAATTCCTTGAGGGTTTACTATTGAAATAGTGTAGTCGTAGGCTGGTTGGTACGATAGGGTAATTGTAACAGATTCAGTAAATGGGTTAGGGTAAGCAATAATTTCAGGTAACACCATATCAATCCGTTTGGATGTGTACACATTACTTTTTCCGGGTGTAGGGCTAAGCAGTGCTTGAGGCAAACCGACAGCATTGGGGTAGTAGCCAAAACTTTCATTTTTGGCTATTTTGCCAAACTGGTAACCATCAATTAGCTTGTACCCATCGGTTTTAGATGTAAAAAGTCCAATTTCTTCGCCTTGGCTACTGAGGCGGAAAGGTAAGTGATTATTGCCTTTTTCGGGTTCACCATCGGCCCAAAGAAGCAGAAACTCGCCAGGGTTAATAGTGATGCTGGGTAGAGCCCATTTCCCGGGTTTACCCAAGCTATCGCTAATGCTCATACCCTGTAGCGATATGGGATTTTTGCCGTAGTTGTACAGCTCAATCCAGTCGGAGTAGTTGCCATACTCATTGGGATAGGTGGATTGGTTGGATGTCATCACCTCGTTAATGCAAATGGGTATTGCAATTTGATTGAATTTTATTGAATACTCACCGTTGAGTGGCTCGCGGGTTGTTTTACCGCTCTTATCGGTGCATTCAAGGTAAAAGCTGATAGCTTTAACAGGTTTATCCCATGGCCCAATTGTAGCTTTGTAGTGGTTTCGGTTGGTGTTCTGCATATCGATACTTTGCCAATTCCCTTCCCCGGCCTTAAAGTGTAGTTTAAGGGATGCCTTTCCTTCGTCATCAACATCGGCAAAAACTGTAACTGGAGTTTTGTAACCGTAAGCCAACCAGCTAACATTGGAAACAATTGGCGGAATATCATCGACACTAAACTGTGAGTTTGCGTATTGTATGCGCTTGGTTACGTAAGGGATTAAACCATACTTAACGTGCCCGCCAAGTGAATTGAAGTAGGAGCTATAGAAATCGGAACTACTCCATCCGTAATCGAGCGGTCGGTAAGGATCAATAGTGGCGTAAGCTTCAATTTTTGATCGTAGAGCAATAGCCTTGGACTGAATGGAATTAGTTGAAAATGCTCCGTTTATTAGCTGCTTTAGGTAAAAGTAGTAGCGCTTGCGGTAAACATCAACTGCAAGTATGTTTTTTGTTAAAGGTCGCGCCTGGCTGCTTACCCATGTGGTAACGTTGCGTGTTGCCCAGTCAATATTGAACCAGTCAATTCCAAATGTGTTATCGGTATCGTAGGGTATGAACTCAAAGCGTCCGGTGGCTGTATTTCTGTAGAGGTAAAAGTTGTTCTTGTTGTATGAGTATCCATCCCAGTTGCCCGTTAACGCCTCAACTGCTAAGTATTTCAGGAAATTATTAATATCAAATATTGGCTCAAGTTTAGCTGGCAAATCCGATATGGATGTGCGGTTAATAATATCAATAAGTTGTGCAAGGTCGGAATAGTTGTCCTGTTCGGTATTGGTTTTTAGATCATATACACGGTATCCGTTTTGAACAAATTTATAGGCATTAGGGTCACTGCTCCTGTATGTTAAATCGGCCGGATATAGACATTTATAAAGATTTCCATCATTGTTGCCAAACCGTGCTTTCACAAAATTCTCATCTATATGTTCAACGTTGATGTATAGCCCGTAATACTGATTGTTAATGTAAAGCCTAACATGGTTTGCCCGTGGAGCGGGTAAGCCTATTTCACCCATTAAATCCCAAACTAACTTGGAGCGAACAATCGATGGGTCGTTATGTTCACCGTTTAGGTTCAATTTTTCAATACCCTTCAACTTTTTTCCGGGTTCAAAGGCATTAAACGATACCTTGAACGATTTCTTTTGGGCGTAGCGCGAAGTATTACCCCTTAACCTGAAACCAGCATTCTCCAATACGGCCGTAAATTTCGATGAAGTGAAGCTGAAAGTGGCAGGGTATTCAGTATTACTCTCTTCATTTCCAGCCTGCAGTATGCTTTGTAAGTATGTAGGATTAATTGTGATATCGATACGTGCAACCTCGCTATCATCGAACAGCGGATTGTTCTCAACTACTCCTTGTCCGTACCCAGCCAGTACTAAAAGTGGTAACCCTAATAGGAAAAAAAATCTTTTAAACACTGCAATTAACAATTTCATAAGATAGCAAAGGTATTATTAACGGCAGATTTATGAAGAATTTCAAACAGATTTAAGGTAAAAGCCATGCAATCGATTGCTGAACTTTACATTAAGTATTTTGCAAATGTTTAGAATGATTCCAAATTGCATTTACGGCTGAATTGTATACTAAAGAAAATTATTTTTGTGGTTGATTTCAAACGTTTTCCGTAGATGTCTTCAAAACCCAATGTTATTGAGCATTTAGGACGTGTTGAGGCAATAACTGCAACCGATATTCGGGTAACAATAATCAGCCAGTCCGCTTGCGCCAGCTGTCATGCTAAAGGGGCCTGTTCTGCAGCCGATGTTGCCGAGAAACAGGTAGTAGTATCAAAACCATACCATAATTACACCGTAGGCGAAACCGTTAAGGTTACCATGCAGCAATCGCTTGGTTTCAAGGCTTTATTTTTGGGATACATCCTTCCGTTAATCGTTCTTGTTGTTTCCCTTTTTGTGTTCAATGCCTTGGGGTTTAGCGAGTCAGTATCCGGTTTGCTCTCGTTGGCTGTTCTTGTACCCTACTACCTTATGCTTTACTTATTTAGGAGAAGTATTGAGAAACAGTTTCATTTTGATATTGAGAAATTATAAGTAAAACCAACCTAATCTATGAATTCTATCATTATTACAGCAGTTTTAGTTCTTAGCCTTTTAGGTGTGGCGCTTGCCATAGTGTTATACCTTGTGGCTCAGAAATTTAAGGTAATTGAGGATCCGCGTATCGATTTGGTTGAGGCCGTACTGCCCGGGGCTAACTGTGGCGGGTGTGGATATCCCGGTTGCCGGGGCTTTGCCGAGGCATTCGTTAAAACCGACGATATTGGTTCGATGTTTTGCCCTGTAGGTGGTAACGATACCATGGCTAAGGCTGCCGAGGTTCTTGGCCAGACCGCCGAGGCAAAGGATCCCATGATTGCCGTTGTACGCTGCTCGGGTAGCCCAGAGCACCGGAAACGCCTTGTGGAGTACGATGGCGCATCATCGTGTAAGCTGGCCACCGCCCTATATAGTGGCGATACAGGTTGCCAGTATGGTTGCCTTGGCTTAGGCGATTGCGTAGCCGTTTGTAAGTTCGATGCCATTTATATCGATCCGGTAACCCTTTTACCCGTGGTTGATGAGGAGAAGTGTACCGCTTGCGGTGCTTGCGTTAAGGCGTGTCCAAAGTTCATCATTGAGCTTCGCAAAAAGGGGCCTAAGGGTAAGCGCATCTTTGTATCGTGTATTAACAAGGATAAGGGTGGCCCAGCCCGTAAGGCTTGCCAGGTGGCATGCATTGGCTGTGGAAAGTGTGTTAAGGTTTGCCCCCACGATGCCATCACCCTTGAAAATAACCTTGCCTATATCGATTACAACAAGTGTAAGCTTTGCCGTAAGTGCGTGGAGGAGTGCCCTACTGGTGCAATCCTTGAAATAAACTTCCCACCACGTAAGCAAAAGGTCGAAGGGCAAGCTGAGAATGTAGAAAATAATTAATTGTAACACCTAACATAACCATATAGTAATGTTGAAGACATTTGCTAAAGGAGGCGTTCATCCGCCTGAGAATAAATTTTCGGCCGATAGGCCCATTGAGGTGTTGCCGCTACCAGCAAAGGTAAGCATTCCTGTATCGCAGCACATTGGAGCACCTGCAACCATAGTGGTTGCTAAGGGCGATAAAGTTAAGGTTGGCCAGCTTATTGCTCAAAGCGCAGGATTTGTCTCGGCCAATATTCATTCATCGGTATCGGGTACGGTTGAATCGGTTGATCCAGTTCTCGACAGTTCCGGCTACAAGCGTCAAGCTGTAACAATTGTAGTTGAGGGCGATGAGTGGGAACCTACAATTGATAGATCGCCTGAGCTAAAGCGCACAATCGATGCCGATGCGCAAACCATCATCAAGAAAATAGCCGAGGCTGGTATTGTTGGTCTTGGCGGAGCAACATTCCCATCGCATGTTAAACTTTCGGTTCCAACCGGCAAAAAAGCCGATGTGCTCATAATTAACGGTGTTGAGTGTGAACCATACCTCACATCGGATCACCGCTTGATGCTCGAAAAGGGGCATGAGCTGATGGTGGGTATTCAGTTGCTCATGAGGGCCCTAGGTGTCGACAAGGCTATGATTGGCATTGAGAATAACAAGCCCGATGCCATTAAATATCTTTCCGATATTTCAAAGGATTACCAAGGCATTAGCATTCATGCGCTAAAGGTAAAATACCCTCAAGGGGGTGAAAAGCAGCTTATTAAAGCGCTCATCAACCGCGAGGTTCCATCGGGTGGCTTACCTATAGATATAGGTGCAGTTGTACACAATGTGGGTACAGCTTTTGCGGTTTACGAGGCAGTTCAAAAGAATAAGCCCCTTTTTGAGCGCGTGGTTACCGTAACCGGGAAGAACTTAGCCAAACCATCAAACTTTTTAGTTCGAATTGGTACACCGGTTACTGACCTGATAGCTGCTGCCGGTGGTTTACCCGACGATACTGCTAAGGTGGTTAACGGCGGCCCCATGATGGGTAAAGCGGTAACCGACATTTCTGTTCCGGTTACCAAGGGTACATCGGGCATAATCGTTTTCCCTGCAAACGAATCGAGACGTAAGGCTGATAGCGTATGTATACGCTGCGCCAAGTGTGTTACAGCCTGTCCCATGGGGCTTGAACCATACTTACTCATTCGTATGAGCCAGCGTATGATGTTCGACAAAATGGAGCATGAGCGTGTGCTCGATTGTATGGAGTGCGGATCGTGCAGCTTTGAGTGCCCGGCAAACCTTCCTTTGCTCGATTACATCAGGTTAGGAAAGAGCGAAGTGAATAAAATCATCAGGGCTCGAAAGAACTAATTTGACATAACCAGCCAAACTTAAAAAGATAATGGATAGTAAACTTGTAGTTTCACCATCACCCCACGTGCATAGCGGCGAATCGACCAGCCGACTTATGTTCAACGTGGTATTGGCGCTTATGCCCGCTTTTGCGGTTTCACTTTACTACTTTGGCGTAGGTGCCCTAATAGTTACATTACTCTCGGTACTCTCATGTGTTCTGTTTGAATATCTTATTCAAAAGTTCATTCTTAAGGTTCAGCCCACCATTACCGATGGTTCAGCCATTGTTACTGGTTTGCTGCTTGCCTTTAACGTTCCAAGCAACTTGCCCTGGTACATTGTTGTAATTGGTAGCTTATTTGCCATTGGAGTTGCCAAAATGAGCTTTGGTGGGTTGGGAAGCAATCCTTTCAACCCCGCTTTAGCGGCTCGCGTTTTCATGCTGATATCCTTCCCGGTTCAGATGACCAGTTGGCCACTGCCAATTGAATCGCGTTTAAAGTATATCGATGCTATTACAGGCCCAACACCCCTGGCCATACTGAAGGAAGGGTTAAAAAAGGGAGATACCATTTCGCAAATTGCTGACCAAATTCCCTCGCACCTTCAGCTTTTCATGGGGGTTATGGGTGGTTCGCTTGGCGAAATATCAGCCTTGGCTCTACTCATAGGTTTTGCGTGGTTACTCTATAAAAAGGTGATAACCTGGCATATTCCAATATCAATTTTCACAACCATTTTTGTTTTCACGGGTATCCTATGGCTAATAAACCCTGAACTGAATGCCGACCCAATTTTCCACTTGGTTACCGGAGGTGTAATGATTGGTGCCATATACATGGCAACCGATTATGTTACCTCACCCATGCACCCAAAAGGAATGCTGATTTTTGGTATTGGTATAGGGTTGTTAACAGTGATTATAAGGGTATGGGGAGCATACCCTGAGGGCGTTTCGTTTGCCATTCTAATCATGAACGCCTTTGTGCCATTAATCAACCGATATGTTAAACCTAAACGTTTTGGAGAGGAGGTAAAGCGCAATGGCTAAGGTGGAATCGAATTTCAAGAATATGGCGGCTACCCTGCTGGTTATTACCCTGGTAGCTTCTGCGGCGCTTGGCCTGGTTTATCAATCAACCAAGGAGCCAATTGCCCTTGCGCAGCAGGCAAAAATAAATAATGCCATTAAGGCTGTACTCCCCGAGTTTGATAATCAACCCGGAAACGAGGCTTACAGTGTTGCTGTTGATGGTGGCGAACTTACCTTTTATCCGGCTACAAAGGAAGGGCAACCTGTAGGAACAGCAGTAAAAACCTTTAGCAACAATGGTTTTGCTGGTTTAATTGAGCTTATGGTTGGTTTCCTTCCCGATGGAACCATTAATAAGATTGCTGTTATCTCACACAAGGAAACTCCCGGATTAGGCGATAAGATGGACCCCAAAAAATCAAATTTTAGCCTTCAGTTTGAGGGGAAAAACCCCGAAACATTTAAGCTTAAGGTTAAAAAGGATGGGGGAGATGTTGATGCTATTACTGCTTCAACCATTTCGAGCCGCGCCTACTGCGATGCAGTAATCCGTGCATATAATGCTTTAAAGGAAGGAGGTAAGCATGAGTAAGCTATATAACCTGACTAAAGGGATAATAAAGGAAAATCCCATATTTGTAATTGTTCTTGGGATGTGTCCTACCCTGGCTACCACATCCTCGGCCATGAATGGATTGGGAATGGGACTTGCAACAACCTTTGTCTTGTTGGGTTCCAATACGGTAATCTCGCTTATTGCACGCTTTATTCCCGATAAAGTGCGTATTCCTTCGTACATAGTAGTAATTGCTACATTTGTAACCATTGTCGATCTGGTTATGCAGGCCTACACCCAGTCGCTTTACGAGAAACTTGGTATTTTCATCCCTCTTATTGTTGTAAACTGCATAGTTCTTGGTCGTGCCGAGGCTTTTGCCAACAAAAACAGCGTTTTTGACTCAATACTCGATGGTATTGGTATGGGGCTGGGCTTTACATTTGCCTTAACCCTTTTAGGCTCTGTAAGGGAAATCTTAGGGGCAGGCTCACTGTTTGACCATAAGTTTATATCGGGCGATGCAATTCTTGTATTTATCCTTTCGCCGGGTGCATTTATTGCCCTTGCCTACCTGATTGCCATTTTTAACCGTCTCAAGAAATAGGAGGAAACAGTATGGAATATCTAATAATTATAATTGCCGCCATATTTGTTAACAACGTTGTTCTATCGCAATTCCTTGGCATTTGCCCTTTCTTGGGTGTATCAAATAAGATAGACACATCTATTGGTATGGCGGGTGCCGTTACTTTTGTAATTGTACTGGCAACAATGGTTACTTTCCTCATTCAGCATTACGTACTGAATCCTTTGGGAATTGGTTTTATGCAAACCATTGTGTTCATTCTGGTAATTGCTGCTCTGGTGCAAATGGTGGAGATTATGCTGAAAAAGTTGAGTCCTGCATTATACCAGGCCCTAGGTATTTTCCTTCCCCTTATCACTACAAACTGTGCTGTTCTTGGTGTAGCCATTCTGGTTATCAAAAAGAACTATAACCTGCTTGAAGGGGTTGTTTTTGGAGGAGCAACAGCAATTGGTTTTGGACTAGCGCTTGTAATAATGGCTGGTATTCGTGAGCAGCTCGATTTAGCTAACGTTCCTAAGGGGATGAAGGGTGTTCCCATTGCTCTGCTCACCGCAGGTATTCTGGCTCTGGCCTTTATGGGCTTTGCAGGCATTGTTAAGTAGAAATCGTTTATTTTTTTGACAATAAATTAAAGGCTGCCTTATTTGGGGCAGCCTTTATGATTTCTACTTTATTGCTTCCTTGGCTTTTACTATCGCTTTATCCAATCCATCGGGGTTTTTACCTCCAGCTGTGGCAAAGAATGGTTGTCCGCCACCGCCCCCTTGGATTTCCTTAGCGGCTTCCTTAACAATAGCAGCTGCATTTAGGCCATGCTTCTCAACAAGCGTTTCGTTTATCATAATGGTAAGTAGCGCTTTGCCATCGGCCTCAGAGCCCAATACCAGGAAAAGGTTTGGCACCTCATTTTTCAGCTGGAATGCTAAATCCTTTATGGCATCGGCATTACCTATGCTTATGCGCTCGCAAATCAGGTTGATACCATTACGCTCGGTAGCCTTTGCTTTAAGCTCAGCTTTAACCGCTTTTAGTTTTTCGGCTTGTAGGGAATTTAGCTGATCTTTTAGCAGGTTGTTTTCATCAACCAGCTTGGATACAGCCTGAATAACGTTTGGTGGATTGCCAAGAGTTGACTTTACCTGGTTGATTGTATCAATCTGTGAGTAAACAAACTCTTCGGCTTTTTCGCCGGTAATTGCTTCAATACGGCGTACCCCTGCTGCAATGGCGCCCTCCGAAACAATCTTGAAGTAACCAATGTTACCGGTTGCCTTGGTGTGGGTTCCACCGCAAAGCTCAACCGACTCGCCAAACTTAATAACCCTTACGTTTTCGCCATACTTTTCGCCAAATAGGGCAATGGCTCCCATTTTTTGAGCTTGCTCCATGGGAACACTTCGGTGTTCATCGAGCTGTATGTTTTGTCGGATAAGCTTGTTTACCCGTTGTTCTACCTTACGGATCTCCTCATCGGTCATTTTTTGGAAGTGTGAGAAGTCGAAACGCAAGTAATCGGGGTGAACCAATGAACCTTTTTGCTCAACATGGGTGCCCAGAATTGCGCGTAGCGCATTGTGGAGCAGGTGTGTGGCTGAGTGGTTATTTGCAGTTCGAATTCGTTTTTCGTAATCAACTGTGGCAAAGAACGGCGAGTTGGGGTTTTGAGGCAATCTATCTACAAGATGTATAATAAGGTTGTTCTCCTTAAAGGTGTTAATCACCTTAATGGATTCCGAGTCGCTTTCAAGTAATCCCGAATCGCCCACTTGACCGCCTGATTCAGCGTAAAAAGGAGTGCGGTCGAGCACAACGTGGTACTGCTCTTTCCCCTTGGTTTTAACCGTTCGCATACGGATAATGCGGGTGTCGGTTTTAAGAGTGTCATACCCAACAAACTCTACCTTTTCCGCATTGGTCACGTTAATCCAATCGTCAGCTTCAACTGCAGCGTCAGCTCTGGAACGCTCCTTTTGGGTAGCCATCTCGGCATCGAACTCTGAGCGGTTAACGCTCAGGGTATGCTCACGCAAAATGAGTTCAGTAAGGTCGAGCGGGAAACCGTAGGTATCGTAGAGCACAAAGGCATCCTTACCCGATATCTCGGTTCTGTTTTCCTTTGCAGCCTTTTCAATAAGCTGCTCAAGCAGCTTGATACCCGTTTCAAGAGTGCGCAGGAATGTTGCCTCCTCCTTGTTGATTACATTGGTGATGAGGGTTTGCTGTGCCTTAAGTTCAGGGTAGTGGTCGCCCATTTGTTCAACCAGAACGGCCACAAGGCTATCGATAAACGGTTCGCGGAAGTTCAGGAATGTGTAACCGTATCGAACCGCCCTACGGAGAATGCGGCGTATTACATACCCAGCCTTAACGTTGGATGGTAGCTGCCCATCGGCAATTGAAAAACTAATTGCCCTGAGGTGGTCAGCAATAACGCGCATGGCCACATCTGCCTTAGGGTCAGCCCCATAGGCTATTCCGCACATTTGCGATATACGGTCAATAATTGGCGTGAATACATCGGTATCGTAGTTGCTCTTTTTGCCCTGAACCACCATGGCCAAACGTTCAAAGCCCATACCCGTATCAACATGCTTGGCCGGAAGTGGCTCTAATGAACCATTGGCTTTACGGTTGAATTGGATGAATACAAGGTTCCAGATTTCAATTACCTGGGGATGCCCCTTATTAACCATTTGCTCACCGGGTATAGCCTTACGCTCATCATCATCGCGTAAATCAATATGAATCTCGGTACAGGGTCCGCAAGGTCCTGTATCGCCCATTTCCCAGAAATTATCCTTTTTATTTCCAAGAAGGATTCTGCCTTCGGGCAGGTGTTTCTTCCAGCACTCAAAAGCCTCAAGGTCGCGCTCAATTCCTTCGTCAGGGCTACCCTCAAATATTGTTGCGTAAAGCCTGTTCTTATCTATTTTAAGCACATCAACCAGAAACTCCCAGGCCCAATCAATGGCTTCGCGTTTAAAGTAATCGCCAAACGACCAGTTCCCAAGCATCTCAAACATGGTGTGGTGGTAGGTGTCATGACCAACTTCTTCCAAATCGTTATGCTTGCCCGATACCCTGAGGCATTTCTGCGAGTTGGCTACTCGGGGATACTTAACCGGTGCGTTGCCAAGGAAAATATCCTTAAACTGGTTCATGCCTGCATTGGTGAACATCAGCGTTGGGTCATCCTTAATTACCATTGGTGCCGAAGGCACAATTTGGTGCGACTTGCCAGCAAAAAAGTCTAAAAATTTCTGACGCAATTCCTTTGAAGTCATAAAAAGTTAGTATTGAAAATGTTAATATTCTCTATTTAACTATTTAAAGTAAAAAAATTGTTCTTTTTACTTGTGTAAAAAATATTTTTACCATAGTTTTGTTGCAGTTTGTCAAAAGTGTGTTACATTGTAACAGTTTGTGTTAAAGGACATGGCAAAATTTAAATACCAGTTTAACCCCCATACACTCAAATTCGATGTTATTCGAATACCTCTTTACAAACAGTTTGCAAAGATACTAATTCATTTGGGATTTTATGCAGGTGTTTTTTTGGGGTTAGGCTATGCTTTTTCTGTTATCTACGATACTCCAGTTGAGCAGTCGCTTAAAAGGGCTAATGCTGAGTACGTACTTAAATATGAGTTGGCTCAAAAGCAAATATTTGAGCTGAGCAATGCATTGGCGGTACTTGAAGCCAAGGACAATAATATTTACCGGGCTATTTTTGAGGCCGATACCATTCCTAACACCATTCGTAGGGGTGGTTATGGCGGTGTGGATAAGTATGCTAACCTACGTTCAGCCACCAACTCATTAACCCTTATAAAGACTCTAAGGGCGCTCGATGAACTTACCTGGCGAGCCTACGTTCAATCGCGCTCTTTTGATGATGTTGCTGAAATGGCCAAGAATAAGGAAAAGATGATTTTATGTGTTCCAGCCATTCAACCCATCAACACAAAGGATCTGATTAGGGTTTCAAGCTTGTACGGTTTCCGTCGCGATCCCATAAACGGGGCTATTACCATGCATGCGGGAATTGATTTTGTGGGCTCGGTTGGTACTCCTATCTATTCCACCGGCGACGGTATTGTGGTTGAAGCTGGTTACTCCTTCAACGGCTATGGTAACGAGGTTGTAGTTGACCATGGTTTTGGCTATAAAACACGCTATGCCCACCTAAGTAAAGTGCTGGTAAAGGTTGGACAACGGGTTAAACGGGCAGAGAAGGTAGGTTTACTGGGTAGTTCAGGAAAAAGTACTGGCCCACACCTCCATTATGAGGTTATACTCCGTGGTAAACCCGTGAATCCAATCAACTACTTTAACGACATGACCGAGGACGACTACCAAAACATGCTCAAGAAGTATTCAAGTCAATTTTTGGATTAAGGCTATATGGTAAAGCATAAGTATAAATTTCATCCGGAACAGCTGATCTTTGTTAGGGAAAGGAAAACCATAAAAGATCATCTTTTCCGTGCTGCAAAATACCTACTGGCCACCTTTGTAATTGGTTTTATTTCCTACTTGGTTTTCCCAATATTTATCGATACTCCTGAGGTTCGTAAGCTAAAGCGCGAAAATCAGGAACTGCTTACAAACTACGAGCTTATAACCCGTCGTATTGAACAGCTAAACTCCGTAATCAACAATTTACAGCGTCGCGATGAGGGCATCTACCGTATCATTTTTGAGGCCGAACCCATTCCTGCCTCAATTCGCGAGGCCGGTATAGGTGGTGTAAACCGTTATGCTGAGCTGGAGAAGTTATCCAATAGCAAGCTGATTATTGAAACCACCAAGAAGGTTGATGCCCTAACCAAAAAAGCATACATCCAAAGCCGCTCATTCGATGAGATAACCGATTTGGCTAAACGCAAGGACGAGATGCTGCGAAGCATCCCTGCCATTATGCCTATTCGCGATAAGGAGCTAACCCGTGTGGCCTCATCGTTTGGCATGCGCATTCATCCTTTCTATAAGGTGCTTAAAATGCATAACGGTATGGACTTTACCGCTCCTACAGGAACCGAAATATTTGCTACTGGCGATGGGGTAGTGGTTGATATTGTTTATGCTCAGCGTGGTTATGGCAATCATGTTATTATTGACCACGGCTTTGGTTATTCAACCCTTTACGCTCATATGAGCAAGGTTGCCGTACGAAAGGGGCAGCGTGTTAGGCGCGGTATGGTTATTGGATATGTTGGCAACACAGGAACATCGGTGGCTCCCCATTTACACTACGAGGTACACCGGAATGGCCAGCCCGTTAACCCCATTCACTACTACTTTAACGACTTAACACCCGAGCAATACGAGAAACTGGTTGATATTGCCTCGCAACCCACACAAAGTTTCGATTAGCCAATCCTTACTAAAATGCCATACAAAGAGAAAAAAATTGAAAAGTATTACTACTCCATTGGCGAAGTGGCCGAGATGTTGGGCGTAAACACCTCGTTAATCCGCTTCTGGGAAAAAAATTTTGATGTAATAAAGCCCCACAAGAACAAAAAAGGCAATCGCTACTTTACCAAGAACGATATCGAAAACCTGAAACTGATTTACCATCTGGTTAAAGAGCAGGGAATGACCCTTGAAGGTGCCCGTAAAAAGCTTTCGGCTCAAAAGGAGGAACTTACCGATAATTACAAGATTGTGGAGTGCCTTACCGAGATTAAGGGCATGCTCATTGAAATTCGCGATTTGCTCGATTAAGCGTTTATGACTGTTAGAGAAGTAACCTCAATCCTGGAATCGTTTGCTCCGCTTGCTTTTCAGGAAGATTACGATAACTCCGGCCTCATTCTTGGCGATGCTAACATGGAGGTGACTGTTGTTTTACTTACAATTGATGTTACCCCCCAAGTAGTTGCTGAGGCTGTTGCAGGAGGGGCAAACCTGATAGTGGCCCATCACCCTTTAATTTTTAAGGGGCTTAAGCGCATAACTGGCAAAAGTTACGTTGAACAGGTTGTGGTTAATGCCATTAGGAACAACATTGCCATTTACGCCGCCCACACTAATATCGACAGTGTGCAGGGTGGTGTAAGTTTCAAAATGGCTGAGGTTTTAGGCTTAACCAGCACCCAGGTGTTAAGCCCGCTTACCGGTCAACTCGTAAAGCTGGTTACCTTTGTTCCTACTGAGTACGCTGAGGCTGTTCGGCAGGCTATGTTCAATGCTGGCGCAGGGGTTATTGGAAACTACGATTCTTGCTCCTTCAACATTCAGGGCCAGGGAACCTTCAGGGCTGGCGATGGCACAAATCCGTTCGTTGGTGAAAAGGGCAAAATCCACTTTGAGCCCGAGGTTAGGGTTGAGACCATTGTGCCTCGTCATATACTTAGCGCTGTGGTTAAAGCTATGGTTGAGGCTCATCCCTACGAAGAGGTTGCCTACGATGTTTACCCCCTCGATTTACCCTATAAAAAGGCCGGGTTGGGAGTGGTAGGCGACTTGCCTGAACCAATGAATACTATCGATTTTGTTAAGCATGTAAAGCAACAATTCAGAGCCCCTTGCGTTAGGTACACAAATCCTGTTAAGGATTTTATTTCCAGGGTTGCCATTTGCGGGGGTAGCGCCATATCGCTTTTGAATGATGCTATTGCTGCCAATGCCGATGTTTTTATTACTGCCGATGTGAAATACCACCAGTTTTTCGATGCCGAAAATCGAATTGTAATCATTGATATTGGACATTTTGAAAGCGAACAATTTACCATTGATATTTTTTATGATTTACTCTCAAAAAAAATATCTAATTTTGCAGTCTTAAAATCCAAAGTACGAACTAATCCTATTAACTACATATAGATTATGGCTAAAGAGAAGATCAAACCGGCTGAGCAGAGCACTGAACTGTCCATTGAGGAGAAACTCCGTTTCCTTTACAAGCTTCAGCAGGTAGATTCCAAAATTGATAAGATTAAATTGTTACGCGGGGAGCTTCCCCTTGAGGTTCAGGATCTGGAAGATGAAATTGAGGGTCTTACTACCCGTATCGATAACTACAAGAAAGAGATCCATGATTTGGAAACCCAAATCAACCAGAAAAAAATTGAAATCAAGGATGCTGAGGCTCTTATCAAGAAGTACCAGGAGCAGCAGAAAAACGTTCGCAACAATAGGGAGTACGACTCACTTACCAAGGAGATTGAATACCAAACCCTTGAAATTGAACTTTGCAACAAGCGCATTAAGGAGTACACCCAGCAGATAAAGGATAAAAAACAACAGGTTGAGCAAACCGAGAAAACCGTTGAGGAGCGTACACACGATTTGAACGTTAAGAAACAGGAACTCGAGAATATCACCCAGGAAACCCAGAAAGAGGAGGATGAACTTTACCGCCTGAGCGATGAGTATGCCCAGAACATTGAACCCCGATTGCTAACTGCCTACAAGCGCATCAGGGGCAATGCCCGTAATGGTCTTGCTGTGGTTACTGTTCAGCGCGATGCCTGTGGTGGTTGCTTCAATAAAATTCCACCACAGCGCCAGCTCGACATCAAGATGCATAAGAAGGTAATTGTTTGCGAGTACTGCGGCCGTATTCTGGTTGACGATTCCCTGCTCGAGTAAGCTAATTAATTATCTTCAATACCATTAACGCCCTGCAATGGGCGTTTTATTTATTAATTAAGTTTACCTTACCAATTATATGGTACTTCAACATATAGTATTGATTTTTGATTACATTGCAAAAATTTCAAATCCTTTAAAATATGAATTATCTAAAGTATCTTGCGTTTGCGCTGTTAGCAGCGGTAATGGTTCTCGGCTCATTCTCGTGCGATAAAAATGATGAAAACGAAATCAAAAAGGATACCCTGTATGTAAAGTTCATCAACGATCCGGAATCGCAGTACACCATTACAACCCTGCAAATCCGAAACCGCGGACCGGTTGATTCACAGCTTCAGCCAACCGAACCCTGGAGTGAAAACATTCTTAAGAATGGGCAACGGATTGCTCCTGGCCAGCATATCTATTTTACCCTTGACCTACCAAGCGGTCACTGGGCTGAATATCGTTTAGGGGTTGACAATGGTAGTGGTGTACAGGTAATGCTTTACGATCAGCCCAATTACGATGGCTTTACCAATTTGCCCATTACCCACTGGGCAACTGACAATAGAACGGTTACTGTTACCATCACATACGACAACTACAGCCAAACCATTACCGTTAGCGGATGGCTGGATATGGCTGGAATTGACGAATAACAGACAAGTACTGGACTAATTCTAGATTCAATGTTGTATAGATAGAAGAACTGACATTGTTTTTGTCATCCTGAGCGCAGCGAATGATCTCTATTCGACCCCATGAGATGTTTCGCTAACGCTCAACATGACATTACCCTCACTAACAACCATCAACTGTCAACCATCAACTAAATAAGTCTCACAGGGTTTCACAGTGTAACACGGTGTTACACAGAATGGCATTTACGAACAACGATTCACGAGCAACGAACAACGCTTCCAGCCCCGTAGGGGCGAAACATTTGTAACTCCATGAAACTTCCGTATGTACAGCGATGCACGCAATACATAATCCAAAGAGAAAGGGTTAACCGTTGCATCGCAACAGAAAAGCATGGCAAAGAGCGTTTTACATGTTCTTTCTTGTCTTGATACAAGAAAGAACCAAAGAAAATCAAGGCTGAAAAGCCCGACCCGATGGGTGCCCCGCGGTTGGAACTTCCACGCGATACTATTCGCCACGCCTGTGGCGTGACTCATGTGGTATCGCTTACTAAACCCACCGCCACGTTCCACCCCCGACCCATTGCCGGGTCGGGCTTTTATGCCTCTGCTTGCTTCTTCCGCTCCATTTCCTCTCAGGGGAAAGGACTGGGGTGAGGTCGTGTCCCACGAATAACGAACAACTTACACGAACAACTTCATTTGTCATCCTGAGCGGCCTGTCCCGCCCTAGCGGGGAGCGAAGGATCTCTATTCATCCCTCGTTGTTATGTTTCAGCGGAGTCTTTCCCTATTTATATCGGGACCCAATATTACAAACAACCTTAACTAAACGACGTTGGTTCCAGATTTCTAAAAGTTAATACTGAATATTGAAAAACCCTGCACGCCTAAGGCGTGCAGGGTTAGTTTCGTCTAAAAAACTTGTATACTCTAAAGCCCGAAATGCTTGAGTAATCCGTATACCAGCAATGCAGGCCAAACCAACGCCTTAAGGAACCCCAGTACACCTACCCAGAACGATGTTGCTGCGGAGATGTAGTAAATTGCCGCCCCAATAAAACCTAGCCCGTAAAGGGTTCCGGCAGCGCCGTTGCAGTGGATTTCATTCTTTGCCATGATGATTTTCTTTTAATTTAACAATGTTAATCAAGCTACTTGTTTGTTAGCTATCAACTTTTTTTTATTACCAGCTACCACCTGCGCCGCCGCCGCCAAAGCTGCCGCCACCACCACCGCTAAATCCTCCAAAACTACCTGACCCCGACGAGAAGTGACCAAAACTACTGCCTCTGCCACTACCCATGCTACTCATCAACAGCCAAAATGGCAGATTCCTTCCTATACTGCCACCCTGCAGCCTATTACCCCTGCGTGCCGATAGGAAGATAATGGCAAAAAAGATTATGATGAATATGATGCCAGGCCAAGGCGATTCGCCGCTGTAGTATTCATCGGCGGTGTAAAGCCCGGCTGCCAAATCAATAATCACGTTAATGGCAGCATCAATCCCTTTGTAGTAACGGTTCTCCTTAAAGTAAGGAATCATCTCCTTATCTACAATCTGTCGGGCTGTTACATCGGGTATTACCTCCTCCATGCCATAGCCTGTGGCTATGAATGCACGGCCTTTGTCGTTACCAATCTTAGGTTTAATCAGAATAATTATTCCGTTGTTCTTTCCCTTTTGGCCAACACTCCACTTTTCGCCAAGTCTAAAAGCAAAATCCGAAGGTTCGTAACCGTTGAGGTCCTTAACGGTTACCACATAGATTTGGGTTGATGTAGTGTCGTTATAGGCCCGCAGCTTCTGCTCAAGGGCGTACTGCTCATCAGCCGAAAGGATACCGGCAAAATCGTTTACCAGTCGGGGTGGCGACATGGGGTCGGGGATATCCTGTGCCTTTACAGGCACTGTAAGAGCCAACAACGAGAGTATGGTATAAAGTATTCGCTTCATATTAAAATCATTTTTTAACCAAACGATATTTCATCGCTCAGCTCGTTGGTATCGGTGTTGGGGTCGAATGGGAAGTGAGCCGATAGCTGCTCGCCAGCCATTCCAATTCCCTTAACCAAACCCTCGGTAAGGCGACCCTCCTTAAAGTCGGCCAGCATGGCTTCCTTTATAGTATCCCAAAAGTTTTCGGGCACTTTTACGTTTATGCCCACATCGCCCAGTATGGCAAACTTATGGTCCTTAAGCGATAGGTAAAATAGAACCCCATTGCGTAGCTTTGTCTTGTGCATTTTGAGCATGGCAAAAATACGGGCAGCCCTATCCAATGGGCTACCCTTGCATTCCCACTCCACGTGCACCCTGATTTCGCCCGAGGTTTGCCTTTCGGCTTGCTCAATGGCTTCAACAATTTGACCTTGCTGGGCAGGGGTGAAGTAATCCTTGGGTTTCATGGTTCAACCTTGATGCTAGTTGGTGAAATCAACCTTTGGAGCCTTTTCGGCACCAGCTTCAGCCTCAAAGTAACCCTTCTTCTCAAAGCCAAACAGGCTAGCCCAGATATTTTTGGGGAACTGGCGTATGTACGAGTTGTAATCCTGAACCAACTCATTAAACTTGCGGCGCTCAACGGCAATACGGTTCTCCGTGCCTTCAAGCTGAGCCTGCAGGTTAACGAACTGCTCATTGGCTTTTAGGTTAGGGTACTGCTCAACCACAACCATTAAGCGAGCCAAGGCACTGCTTAACTCACCCTGAGCTGCCTGGAACTGCTTTAAGCTTTGCTCGTTCAGGTTATCGGGCTTGATGTTTACGCTTGTGGCTTTTGCTCTGGCCTCAATTACCTGGGTAAGGGTTTGCTGCTCAAAGTTGGCATAGCCCTTAACCGTATTTACCAGGTTGGGAATAAGGTCGAGCCTGCGCTGGTAGGCTGTTTCCACATTGCCCCACTGCGCTTTTACACCCTCATCCTTCTTTACCATGTTGTTGTATGTGCCCTTAATGGAGCTGTAAATAAAGATAACCAACAGGATAACAATACCTGCCACAATCCATTTCTTGCTGATGTTCATTGCTGTATGGTTTTTAAGGTTAATAAATCCGATGTCATTGGTATCAAAAATCATGCACAAGTTAAGGTAAAGATTTAAAACTGGTCACAAATACGTGTACGATTTAACATATATTGGCAATGTAACTACCAATGCACAAAATGACATACTGGCAGAATGTGCAATTTTAAAAATTTAGAATGATATGATTTTATGTTTTTTTGTTTATTAAGATTTTTAATATTTTTATGTTAAGCATTTAAAGCGGAAACGGAAAAAGAAAAGGGTATAAAAAAGAAAGGCGAGTTGCCCCGCCTTAAATGTTTTGTTCACCTTCTAATTGCTTTTCAATGGAGTTCACGAAACATTTAAAGCCCAAAAAGAAAACGATCCCAGTTTGCACTGAGACCGCTTTAAATGTTTTCACAACGGAAT
>NZ_JBBFKU010000037.1:0-34785 GCF_037481895.1 Tenuifilum sp. | reverse complement strand
CCGCAGGCGTGGCGAATAGTATCGCGTGGCAGTTCCACCCACGGGGCACCCATCGGGTCGGGCTTTTCAGCCTTGATCTTCTTTGGTTCTTTCTTGTATCAAGACAAGAAAGAACATGTGAATAGCTCTTTGCAATGCTTTTCCGTTGCGATGCAACGTTTCACCCTTGCTCTTTGGAATATCATAGCGTGCATAGCTATACAAGTGGGAGTAGCCATGGAGTTACAAATATTTAGCCCCTACGGGACTGGAAAGGTTGATCGTTGTTCGTTGTTCGTGAATCGTTGTTCGTGAATGCCACGTCATATACTCTGTGTAACACCGTGTTACACTGTGCAACTCTGTGATACTTGCTGCTGTTCAGTTCACGAGACGATTGTCATGTTGTGCTAGCCGAAGCATCTCATTGAACCTTCATTCCCTTTTTTTAAATGAGATTCCTCGACTAGCTCGGAATGACAGGAAAAGTTGTTCGTGAGATGGAATGGAGCGCAGATTACGCAGATTTGGTAGGTTTAACAGTTTATGATTATCTAAACACTAAAAACAAATCACCAAACACTATACACCACCCCGCTGCACACTGTACACTGCAAACTGTACACTGCAAACTGTACACTAAGTATGAGATACCTCGGCAAAGCTTATCCCTTTATAATCGGGGATCAGGTTGACAAAATGATAGTTTTGCAAACATCCGCGGTTACAAAAAAAATCGCACTCGGAACAGCTCGAATGCGATTTATGTTCATTTTTTGCACTTCAGGAGGAGCAACTTATTTTGCTCCCTTTAAAAATCTACTTCAGTTCTTTCAGCCTTTCCTCAAGTGCCTTAATTTTGGTTTCGGCGTCGCTTTGCTTTTTGCGCTCAAGCTCAACAACATTTGCAGGGGCATTATTTACAAATCGCTCATTGCTTAACTTTTTCAGCACGCTATCCAGGAATCCCCTTGTGTACTCCAGCTCGGCCAGAATTTTCTGACGTTCCTCATCAACATCAACTAAACCCTGGAGGGGTACATAAACCTCATCAACCCCAACCATGAACGATGCTGCGCCTTCAATCTTTCCATCGGTATAGCTAATCTGATCAAGCCCAGCAAGCTTCATAATGATTTCCTCAAACCCTTTGGGCAGTTTACTTGAGGTGCGAACCGATGCTGAAAGCAAATTTTTTTGAGCAATATTTTTCTCCTGACGGATATTTCTGATACCAGCAATAATCTCCTTAACCCGCTCAAAGGTTTTAATAAACTCCTCATCAACCCCGGTCGATTTGGGCATTTGGCTTACCATAATGCTTTCGCCATCGGCACGGTTGCGCAGGTGCTGCCACAGCTCCTCGGTGATGAATGGCATGAATGGGTGCAACAGGGCCAACATCTTCTCGAAGATTTCAAGGGTTGCATTGTAGGTTGCTGCATCGATTGGCTGTCCGTAGGCTGGTTTAATTGCCTCCAGGTACCACGACGAAAACTCATCCCAGAATAGCTTATAGAGGTTCATCAAGGCCTCCGATATGCGATACTTTTCAAAATCATCGTCGCACTGCTCAATGGCCTTGTTTAGTACATTGTTGAACCACTCAATGGCCGTTTTAGCGGAATCGGGCTGTGTTGCATTAGCATCAACCTGCCAACCCTTTACCAAACGGAAAGCATTCCAAACCTTATTACAGAAGTTACGTCCCTGTTCAGTTAGGCTCTCATCAAAGAGCAAATCGTTTCCTGCGGGTGAGCAAAGGAGCATTCCAACCCTTACACCGTCGGCACCATACTTTGCCATAAGGTGGAGCGGATCAGGTGAATTGCCAAGCTGTTTGCTCATCTTGCGACGCAGGTGGTCGCGAACAATACCGGTAAGGTAAACGTTGCGGAAAGGTTTATCGCCCAGGTACTCGTAACCAGCAATTATCATGCGGGCAACCCAGAAGAAAAGGATTTCCGGTGCGGTAATTAGGTCGTGAGTGGGGTAGTAATACCTGATATCGGGATTTTCGGGGTCCAAAATACCGTTGAAAACCGATATTGGCCATAGCCAGGAGCTGAACCAGGTGTCAAGCACATCCTCGTCCTGGCGCAAATCCGATAGCTGAAGGCTTGCATTGCCTGTCTCTTTACGAGCAATTTCTAGTGCTTCCTGCTCATTGTGAGCAACCACATACCCACCATGTGGCAGGTACCAGGCAGGTATACGATGCCCCCACCATAGCTGACGCGATAAGCACCAGTCCTTAACATTCTCCATCCAGTGGCGGTAGGTATTCACAAACTTAGGCGGATGTAATTTGATATCGCCGTTAACCACAGCGTCGAGTGCAGGTTTGGAAATCTCCTTCATTTTAAGGAACCACTGCATCGAGAGTTTTGGTTCAATAACGGCATCGGTACGCTCGCTGAATCCGACCTTGTTTACATAATCCTCAACCTTAGCCAGATGGCCAGTTTGCTCCAGATCGATAACTATTTGCTTACGCACCTCAAAGCGGTCCATTCCAACGTAAAGCTGCGCTAACTGGTTGAGGGTCCCATCGTCGTTGAATATATCAATAACCTCAAGGTTATACTTTTCGCCAAGCATGTAGTCGTTGATATCGTGAGCCGGGGTAACCTTTAACGCACCAGTACCAAACTCCATATCAACGTACTCATCAAAAATAACAGGCACTCTCCGGTTGATGAGCGGAACCAAAAGGTGTTTTCCCTTTAGGTGTGTGTAGCGTGGGTCGTTGGGGTTTACACAAACGGCAGTATCGCCCAGAATGGTCTCGGGGCGAGTGGTAGCAATGGTTACAAAGCCATCCTCCCCGTCAATTTTATATTTCAGGTAGTAAAGCTTACCATTTACCTCGCGGTATATAACCTCCTCGTCCGATACAGCTGTTTTAGCCTGCGGGTCCCAGTTTACCATCCGTACGCCACGGTAAATATAACCTTTACGGTATAGGTCAACAAAAACATGGATAACACTGTCCGATAGGGTTGGGTCCATGGTAAAGCAGGTTCGCTCCCAGTCGCACGATGCGCCCAGCTTTTTTAGCTGCTCAAGGATTATACCACCATGCTTCTCCTTCCACTCCCAGGCGTGTTTTAAGAACTCATCGCGGGTAAGCTGCGATTTTTCGATCCCTTCGGCCTTCAATTTGGCTACAACCTTTGCCTCGGTAGCAATTGAAGCATGGTCGGTTCCGGGAACCCAGCATGCATTCTTTCCTTTCATTCGTGCCCTACGCACCAAAACATCCTGAAGGGTATTGTTAAGCATGTGTCCCATATGAAGCACTCCGGTAACATTGGGTGGGGGTATAACAATACAGTAGGGCTCGCGCTCATCGGGGATAGAACGGAAAAATCCTTTTTCCATCCAGTACTTGTACCACTTATCCTCAACCTCAGCCGGGTTGTACTTAGCCGAAAGTTCTCTTGTACTATCCATATATTGTGTTGTAAACTAAATCGAACCGCAAAAATAGCATTTTTTCAACAATGGACTATAGCTTTAGCAAAAGCTTATTAGCACAGCTTGCCTTGGCACGATTTATGATAAATTGAACTTGATAAATCAAAGCACCATGAACCGACTAATTACCTTTGTTTTGATGATGCTTGCCACTACGGCAATGGCTCAGGTTGATGTTGAATCGATACCTGATTGGTACAACAATCCGCCAACCTCAGCCCGAAAGATTTACGCTGCCGGTACGGCAACAGGCCCAACTGTTGACGTTGCCGAGAAAAAGGCAACAATGGATGCAAAAATCCAACTAGCAAGGCAGGTTGGGCAGGTTAAGTATCTTAGCAAGGATGGCGAAAGCATTACCACTGAAGTGGTAAAGGCTGAGCTACGCGACGTTCGCGTAGAACGCAAAAAGGTGATATCCACAGGCAATAGCCATACCGTATTCGTGCTGGTATCGATGAAGAAGAAAAACATGAAACGTGAGTCGTGAAGCGTTAATAAAAGGGTTTTAAAAACTGTTTTCAAAAAAATCGATTCTAGCATAGGAATGCAATAAATCTATTTTAATTATTTTTAAAGTGTTTTATTTTTTATATTTTTGAATAAGTTTAAAACAATTTAAACAAAGTTAAAGATGAAACCATATAAACTCTTACTAGTTTCTCTAACTTTCATATTTATATATTCTTGTAATTATAATGAGCATAACAATTTAGTAAAATTACAAAATGCTATGGATTTTACTAATCCAACAACAAGAAGTTTTGCCTTATCATTAGCTTCAGAATATGAAGGAGAATTTAATATTGATCAAATCTGCAATATATATTCTTACTTATATGATAATTGGAAATATGTAAGTGACCCAAGAGGAATTGATTACTTTGCAAAAGCCAGTGAAACAATTGAAAGTAACCTCTGTGGAGATTGTGATGACTTTGCAATTTTAATGGCTGCAACATTAGAGTGCATTGGAGGTAAAACTAGAATTAATTTTGTAGTAAATGAGAATGGAAATGCGCATGCTTTTACAGAGGTTTACCTAAAAGCAAATCCTGATGAAATAAAAGAAAAAATTGACTATCATTATCAAAATATATTTCAAATACTTTTTGGAATATCAAGTGTTAAACAAATAAATTATACATTAGATAAAAATGGTATATGGTTAAATTTAGATTGGAATTCTAAATACCCTGGTGGTCCATATGATAGTTATATTGAAAGAACGATATATTATCCAAGAAAAGGACTTTATGAAAAATTTAAATAAAAGAATAGAAAAGTTAAACCATCTAATGGGATCTTAAACTTCTTACAATCTATCCCTTATTTAATATGACATTTCATTCTATATATAATGACATATAGCATACCTCTTTGGAGCAAATCAAGCCATCAACTTTTGCAAAACCTGTAACAACTATATCAAGTTTTACTTAATTTTATGGTTTCTGTGTTAGCAGGAAACCATAAAATTTTTACCATTTTGCCAATGAAAATAACTCTTGTAGCAATAGGAAAGACAAGCGAAAAGTACATTGCCGAAGGGTTCGATAATTACACAAAACGGCTTAGCCGTTACTGCAGGTTTGACTTTAAAGTCCTTCCTGAGCTTAAAAATACCAAATCGATGCCGGTTGAGCTGCAGCTGCAAAAGGAAGGTGATATGATACTTGCCGAGATGGTAAACCACCAGGAGTGCATACTGCTCGATGAGCATGGAAAGCTTTATACATCGGTTGAGTTTGCGGGTCTAATTGAAAAACGTATGAACTCTGGCCAACGCGATATGGCTTTCTTTATTGGTGGGCCCTACGGTTTCGATGAGCGGGTAAAAGCTGCATGTCACGGAAAACTCTCCGTATCGCCTATGACCTTTTCGCATCAGCTTATTAGATTGATATTTGCCGAACAGTTTTACAGGGCCTTCACAATCATTAAGGGGGAACCTTACCATAATCCTTGATTTAGGCTCGATTTTTGCTATAAATTATGTAATGAAACAAAAAATACGCTATATACCAGTAATCCTAATTGCTATCACGTTCGCACTCCTATTTATCGCGGAGTATGGACTAAGTAGAATCCCTTACGTTCAACCCATAACAGCTCAAAAAAAATCCATAGAAAAAATCTTTGAGAGGAAGACCCAAAAAGCATTTGACCTATCAAAGATGCTGTTGGAAGAAATTGATAGTTCCTGCTCATCAAAATCGTTTCAAACATGCCTTAGCTTTATTAATTCACTGTCAGATGATGACCGTTTTGAGATTTTTATCCTAAAGAATGGGAAAACCTGCTTTTGGTCAACAAATATCGATCCCCAGGAGAGTCCACAGAGAGCAGGTATCGCTCAGCTGGTGAAGCTGAACAGCGCTTACTACATCTCATTCTGGAACTACAATGCCGACTCATCGCTATCCGCAAGGGTTCTTATCCATGTATCGAACGAATACCCTTATCAAAATAAGTATCTTGTAAACAGCTACACCAATGATTTTAATATACTTTCAGGGTTTAGCATATCAAAGCAATTGGAATCGTACTGCATTCCAATTAGACCTAAAAACTTTGAGCCCTTTTACCTGGTTCCAACCGATAAAACAGGGACTGTCCTAAAAGAAAACTTTAAAACGGGTTTACGATACATTTCGCTGGCTTTGATTCTAGTATCGCTGGCCTTATTGCTAAACCAATACTTCAAAAAAATTCACCCGGCAATAAAGGTTATGATATTTATAGCTGCAATTGTGGCTATTAGACTAGTTAGTCTTAAAACATCGTTCCCGGGGATACTTCCACTAACTATTTTTAATCCTGAACTTTACGCTCATACCTGGTATAACCCCTCGCTTGGCGATTTCTTAATAAATTCAGTGTTAGTTTTGGTAGCGGCAGCATTTGCTTTCCGTAACTTAAGTAATTACAGGGTAAATATTGGCATATTAGGCGATAGAATAATTTCAGTTATTAGTCTGCTACTCACAATCCTTTGCTATATTGCAACCCATGCCATAATGGTATCGCTGGTTAATCACTCTACAATTCCTCTCGACACATCAAATATCTTCAACCTCAACATTTACTCGGTAATAGGATACCTTTCATTGTTTTTTTGGGTTCTTACTGCAATTACCCTCAACCTGCTTTGGCTTCGGATTAACGAAAAGGCCAAAGGTAAACGCTTTATTAAATACGCATCGCTTGCGGCAATTATTGTTGCTCTCCCATTTTTTATGCTACCGGACTTTAGCCACATCTCCCTTTTTGGCTATGGGTGGTTCTTGTTAGTTTCGGTTACTCTTTACTGGTTCTGTTGGGTAAAAAACAAAGCAATTGGTGCCAAGGCTCTACTTTTTCTTGCAGCTGTTTCGTCAATCTATATCACTGTAATAGTTTCAATCTACAGCCGACAAAAGGAGGTTGCCGTTCGAAAAGTTCTTGCAGTAAGTTTGAGTAGTGAGCGGGATCCACTGGCTGAAACCATACTGCCACAGCTTTACCAGGCACTCACAACCGATGCCTACGCCCGTAGCTGCGTTAAGGATATTGAGAACAAGAACGTTGAGCTTTACGATTACTTACGCCGTGAATACTTCAAGGACTACCTTAATCGGTACGACTTAACCGCCACGGTTTGCTTGGAGAGTTCAATTCTTATCGATGAGTTAGGAGGCAAAACAAACTGCAATCTATTTTTTGATAACCTGATTTCAAGTTACGGAATTATCCTACCCAGCTCAAGATTCTACTACCTTTCAACCCAGTCGGGCTACATCTACTATATTGGCGTGTTGAGCTACCGATTCGACGATGAGGTTCGTAATCTTTACATAGAACTGAATAGCCGCCCGAGCTGGGAACTCCTGGGGTATCCAGAACTACTTATTGAAGGGAAAAACAAACGTAATCAGCTAAAGGGTTACTCGTGGGCTAAGTATCACAAGGGAAAGCTGGTTACAAAATCGGGGGCGTACGAGTACAGGTTAACAGTAACAGATTCCGATTCCCTTACGGGTTCCTACAAATTTTATAATGAGAATAGGTACAACCACTTGTCCTATAAACCAAACCAGACCGATACAATTGTAATTAGCCGACCTCGTCAGGAACCCCTTAGCTCAACGGCTTCGTTTGCCTACATCCTGGTTTTCCTCCTTATAATACTATCGCTTTACCTATACCTGCTTGGAATAAAACTAAGCACTCAATTCACCAGCCTGAAGCACAAAATTGGATGGGCAATGGTGTCAATAATTATTCTATCGATGGTGCTTGTGGCTGGAGCCACAATTTACTATAATGTCAAGAACTTTGATGACAGAAATAGGAGTAGCCTAAGCGAAAAGTTGCTCTCGCTCCAGTTTGAACTGGAACACATGCTTCCTTACATGAACAAGAACAGGCAGGATGTTGAGCAGCTTAAAGAAAAGCTGATTGACCTTTCTAACACATTTTACACGGACATTAACATTTACGATACAAGCGGAGTTCTTTTGGCCACATCGCGTTCCGAGGTTTTTGATAAAAACCTATTAGGTAGAATGATGAACCCCATTGCATGGTATCAACTTCATCACCTGCACAATCCCAAGTATTTAGAGCGGGAGAGCATAGGGAAAGCCGAATTCCTTTCCGCTTACGTACCCCTTTTGAACCCCTATGGTAAAACAGTTGCCTACCTCAACTTACCCTACTTTACCCGGCAGGAGGAACTTCGCAATGAGCTCTATGGAATTATTGTGGCAATTATCAACATATTCGCACTGCTTGCCATGCTTTCAATTTCATTGGTGGTAGCAATAGCCTCGGAACTAACCAAACCGCTAGAGCTGATCCGTGAGAGCATGAGTCGGGTTAACATTACCGGCAATAATGCCACCATAGAGTATGCGGGAAACGATGAGGTAGGACAGCTCATTGCCGAGTATAACCGAATGGTTATAGAATTAGCTCGGAGCGCCGAAGAACTTGCCCGTAGCCAGCGCGAAACCGCCTGGCGCGAAATGGCTAAACAGATTGCCCACGAGGTTAAAAACCCCTTAACGCCAATAAAGCTTAGCCTGCAACACCTGGTTAAAGCCAAACGTGAAGGTTTGCCAAACTGGGACGAACGTTTTGAGCAGTTTGCACAATCGCTAACCGAACAGATAAAAGCCCTAACGGTTATTGCCAATGAGTTCTCATCGTTTGCAAAACTTCCCACCGCAAAACGTGAGCCCGTTAACCTTGTTGCTGTTGTAAACGATGTTATCACCCTTTACTCCAGCTATAAACATATCAGGATAGTGCTTAACAATGCAGCGGGCGAACCGTTTGTTTTTGCCGATAGGGATCAGCTTTTAAGGGCATTCAACAACCTTGTAAAGAATGGCATACAAGCCATTGAGCGTGGTAAAACCGGTGAGGTTAGCATAAGTATATCAAAAACATCCAACAGTATGGTAAGAGTTGATGTTTCCGATACGGGCATAGGCATACCAAAACATGCTCGGGAAAAAATCTTTACTCCTAATTTCACGACCAAATCGGGAGGAACCGGTTTAGGGCTAGCCATTACACGCGAAATAATTTTGAATTTTGGAGGTAGCATCCATTTTACCTCTACCGAAAACATAGGCACAACCTTTACGGTCGATCTCCCACTCTACGAATCATAAGTGGTTAGCTCGGCTTTGAACCCTTTAGAACAAACCTGTTAAACAGGATTAAACCGATAATGGTTAATACACCAATTCCGCAAAACATCAACCAGAACAACTCGGGGCGGTTCATGTTAGTTACAAACTTAACGTAAGCAAAAGCACCAAGAACCCCACCAATACCGCTACCTATTACTCCGTAAAGGAATGAGTAGCCCAGGTAAAGCGCTTTTTTATCCTGTGGCGCAATTAAACCTATGTAGGAAATAAACTTTGGATGGGCGGTCATCTCGCCAATGGTAAAAATCACTAATCCTAAAATAAACACCCATGCATAGGTTGAAATGGCCAAAAGGCCAAGTCCCAGTGTCCCAAACGATATTCCAACTATCATGGTTGGTAAGGGTTTGGCATTCTTTAGAATTGCCGATACTATAAGTTGCAAAAGTATTATGGTTCCCGCATTAACTACCGTAACGTGTTCAGCATCAAACTTCCACGATGGATTATCGACAAAAATGGCCAAAAAAGAATTTACGGCATTGTTAACGGGAGTCATATCGATACGCTCCTTCAAGAACCAGAGTACAGAGTCGTACATCTGAAAGTAAAGAATCCAGAAACCTGAGTATATTACTATGGTTAGTATGAACTTATAATCTTTTAGTACCAAAAGCATATCGGCAAAAACCTGAACAAGGTTTTTCTGGCTTTGTGGCCTTGCGGGTTCACGGAACACAAAGAAATTCAACAGAAGCAGCCAGCCTGTCCCAAATGCGGCCATCAGCAGAATGTAGTTCCAACCCAACGATTTAAGGTAAGGGACTAAGAGTAATGGGAAAAGAAAGGCCCCAAGGTTTATAGACCAGTAATATATTCCAAATCCTAACGATGAGTTCGACTCGTTGGTGGTTCGGGCTATTGTTCCGGAAATTATTGGCTTAAAGGTTCCCGCACCTATTGCCATAAGCGTAAGGCTTAGGAATACAGCAGAGTATGAGGTGCTAATGCTTGTTAGGAAGTACCCTGAACTCATTACGGCAAAGGCAAAGAATAGTGTTTTTCGGTAGCCAAATCTATCGGCTATGGCCCCTGCCACTATGGGGAGTATGTATAGTAACGGCGTAATAACGCTTTTTATGATTCCTACCTTTTCCTTGGTAAAACCCAATCCGCCTTGATCAGTACTAAGAACCAGGTAAACCGAAAGAATCGACATCACACCGTAGTATGAGCCTCGTTCAAAGAACTCCATGGTAATGGCAGTCCAAAAACTTTTACCAAACGAGCCAAAGCCTTTTTTCATAGTTACTCACAATTAATTTTCGCAATATTCAACTTTTTTCCCATTTGTAAGCATGATAAAAATCAAATTGTAAAAAAAGGGGGATATTATCCCCCCAGCCTCTATATTGCAAGTAAGTTTTACTTTGTTTTGCTTGCCTTTTCGTAAGCCTTTTGGGCCTCCTTGAGGGCATCCTCCGCAAGTTTCTTTTCGCCCTTAGCCTTTTTCATATTCTCCTCACCTTTTGCCACCATCTTTTGGCCATTCTCATAAACCTTGAGAGCCTCCTTGTACTTAACGTTCCATTGCTTAACCTCTTCCTTAAACTTATTCTCCGATTCCTTTATTTCAGCCTTAGCGCTATTTACCTCCTCCTTATCCTTGGAGCGTAACTTTTTCTCCAATGGCTTAATCTCGTTAAAGTGTGCCTTTTCCATTTGTTTCTGTTCAGCTTCAAGCGCTCTAATATCAACGGCAGCATCCTGCATAATTCTTTTACCTTCGGTTATCAAGCTGTCGGCTGAGTAAATCTTGGCATCGGCTTTTTCAACCTTTGCCTTGGCGGCTTCAACCTTTGCCTCAAGTTTCTGTAACTTGTCATCCTGGGCGTTTGCGGCGATAGCCCAAAAGCAAACGGCAACAATGCTTAAAAGAGTAAATTTTTCCATGCTAAATAGGGTTATTATGTTTAACATCCATTTACTTACTGGAGGAATTCATTTGCAAATTCTTAAAAATCTTAAGAAAAAGCAAGTTACAGGTTACAAAAAGTCGGGGCAGTGTAAAGCCCCGACTTTTGATAAACTATTTGAGAACAAAGATAAAGTCACCACCCTGATCGCCGGCATCTTTAATATCGCCGTACATTGGGGTTACAGGACTGCTACTTAATACCACATTGCGGATTGAGGCAAAAAGTTCCTCGGCAGTTACGTAGCTCTTGGTGTTGTTGTTTAGCTTGTCAACAAGCTGCTCAAGGAATACGCTACGGTCGGGCACCTCGGTAAGGTTACCGCTAGTCATAGCCTTACGGCTTGGGGCATCAAATGCTTTTTTAACTGATTGTGACCCCTCCTCAAAAGCCTTACGTGAACGGAAAATACTTCCACCAAAGCATGCGTCGGCAATCACCAGGGTATGTTTCGATTTGATGGCAGCAACGTAATCCTTTATTTGGCTATTTGCCAGCCAGTTGGCAGTGCTATTCGATTTTGAATCGGTGGGTATCCAGTAACCAAAATCGGTTTCCTTATCCCAAAAACCATGGCCCGCATAAAACACCAATAGGTTATCGTACTTGGTTACCTTACGGGTAAGCCAATCCATGGCATTTATCATTTGCTCGCGGGTTGGATTTTTCAGGAAAATTACATTGCTTGGGTCGAATGTATAGCGATTTACCAGAACATTATAAAGTTTGGTGGCATCCTGTATGGGATTATCCAAATCGGTAATGGCATCGTCGGCATAGTCGTTGGCACCCATGATTAGAGCAAAGTAACGAGGGGCGGTTTTTGGGGAATCAAAAACCAGGTCAAGTTCTTCGGTGTCGCCCTTTGCTACCTTTCCAGAGGGTGATTTCCGAAGCACGAAGAATTTCTTTTCAATGCTATTCTGGCGAAGGTCAACTGCGCGGATTACAATCTCGTTCCTGCCTATTTCCAAAGGAACCTTAACCTGGAATACTCCATCCTTTGCGGGCTCGGCAGAGATACCGTTAACGGTTACATCGTATATCCCGCTCTCATCGGTAACCTTGGCCTTAACCATGGTAAACTCATCGGTGGTGGCAAGTTCCTCTCCGGTAGCAAGGGAGCGGAGCCGCTTATCGTCCATCCCAATGGACGACTGTGCGTAGGGGCGACCGCGAGTTGCCTCTTTGCCTACAAGCGGGATGTTGGCTGGCGAAATAAGCTCAATTACCGGCGGGTTATTATCAACTACCTCCACCTTGCGAATGGTAAAATGCTCAGGCGATGACGCTAGCTGAAGTTTTTTGGTTTGTTCAACACGCATCCCTGTAGTTTGAACGGTACTAACGGGAAGGTCGCGGAATTGTAGTTTTCCAATTTTCAGGTCAATACCGTAAGTTTCATCGGTTATGAGTTCAATACCTATATCGAGCCTCATGGCGCGGTCAACCTCGGCGGGTACACGCTCAAACAGGAAGCGGGCCTTAACGTTCTCGCCCTTCTTAATGGTTCGTTGTGGGGTGGAGTAACGCTCGTTCCCTTCAACCTCTGCTATTTTACCCTTCTGGGCATCGTATTTACGTTTATTGAAATCGGTGATGGTGATTAACCCGTTAATCATTTTTAAATCGCGGGTGGGGCCGTTGTTGGTAATGGAGAGTATCAGCTCAACGTTCCCATCGGGTGTGCGATTTAAGCTCTCCAGCTTAAAGAGAACGTCACGGAAATCGTCCTGAAGGGGCACAACGCTTTTTGAGACCCCCTCGAGCTTGAAAACCACATCGGAGTCGAGTTCCTTGAGGTCTTTTAGTACATCCCAAACAATTATTTGATTTCTACCACCGGGTATATTGTTCCCCACATTACCCTTAACGCTCTTGAGCGGTAAGAACGATTTCCCCCCATCGATGGAGTAGAAGGGCGAAACTGTAAATTGCTGTCCCACAGCCTCGCCGGAAATGGCGTATTCAAGAGTAATTTTATCGCCTATCTGTTTAGGCGTTAGCTTGCTAAATTCTTGCGCTTGCGTTGTAGCAAGTAAACCTATGATACTCCATGCTGAGAGTAGCGTTGCTTTGATAAATGTTTTCATTGCGCCATCTATTTTAGTTTTACATATAAAGCTTTTACCACATGCTATTGGTTTGACCCTTAAGGTTCAGGTCAAACTTCAAGGTATCATTTACAAATTTGATGCCGTTAATTTCAAGGGTGGATGAAAATGATGCTATTTCACGTGCTAACCGGGTAACGCCGCTGGTGTACTGTTGGTCAACATTTTTCAGCTTAACGCTGTAGGGCTGAGTGTTTAGCATCAGGGTAAAAAGCATTTGCCTCGATAGAATGCTCCATAAACCATTGTAAGTTACCAGAACCTGATTCCGCGATGTGGCATCGGGCGATGTGTAGGAGTAAGGGAATGCCGGATATTCAAGCTGCTCACCGTTAAAGCTCGATACGCTTAGGAACTTATTACCTTTCTCCCTGAATAGGAATTCGGCACCAGTAACCTTCTGGTCGGGAGTAAGCAGGTAGTTTTTCATTTCGTACTCAGCCTGGTTATCCTCAGCTCCATCGTAGCTTGCCGAAACAAAAAACGCCGATGCGCTGGCCATTAGTGGGTAAAGAGTATCGGACTCATTAACCCGTTGTGGGTTATAGCTAACCAGCACCACAAACTCGTTATAGCGTGTTACATGTGTGTCGAGCACAGCAAACATAGCATCGGAAACCTTGCGTTTGGCTGTCAGCTTAAAGTAGATATCAAACCGCTCGTTAAGGTTGGTGTAGCGTTGAACTTCCTTTGCATCGGTGTAAATATCCTTGAAGTACTGAATTTTACACTCCTCGTTTAAGAGCGCTATTGACTTTGCCCGGATTATAGCCTGCTTTTTGGCTTCATCGAGCACCATGTCGGGGTCGGAAACTCCAATGGCATAGTAACCCATACCGTTAGCGTGTGGATTAAAAAACCATGAGGGTAAAGTATCGGGGTAGTAGCTTAGGCGCGATACATTTTTAAACCGCTTCTGGTTATCTGTTTCACCGGAGGTTTCCTTTTCAAAAATCTTTTGAAACCGTTCTTTATCCTGTGCATAAGCATTTAAGCCGATAAAGAATAGTAAAACTAAAGTAAACCCTGCTTTCCAATTCATCGCACTCATAGTATCAAGTATCTAAAATTACAAAAATTCTTGCTCGTTAGGGGTAGAAATCTCGCTCTTTTTACACCAACATTTGAAAAAAGTTTGATAAACAGCCCAAACTTGTTGACAACTTTACTAAATACATGGGAGAGGGAAAGCAGTTTTTAGTAACTTTATAGACTGTAACGTTTTTTCTAATAGTTTGATAAACATAAATTTATGGAAGTTATTATCGCGTTAGCCGGAGTTGGAGTAGGCGCATTGCTTATTTACCTGATTTTAAAAGGCAAAACAACTAATGCTGCAAAACAGCAAGCCTATATTGATGAGTTGACCGCAAAGCTGAACCAGTTGAGTACCGAGGTTGATGTATTAGCCGAAAGGAACCGACATGCCAGCGAAACCATAAGTACATTACAAGCCACACTTGCACAACGCGATGAGGAAAGGATAGCGCTAACCGCAAAGGTTTCATCGCTTGAAGCATCGCTACAGAGTGCCACTAAAACAACCGATGAACTGAGGCAGGAAATTGAGAAGCTACTGGCTGACATCGACACCAAACAGCATCAGCTTGAACAGGCACGTTACAGGGGAGTAGAGCTTGAAAAGGAGAATATCTACCTTAAAGAATCGCTTGAAAAGCAAAAAAAGGACTTAGAGGCAATTGGCGAGCAGTTCACCAAGGAGTTTAAGCTCCTGGCCGACCAAATCCTTGAGGATAAATCGCAACGGTTTACCAAAATGAACGCGGAAACCATCGATAGGCTGCTGAAGCCGCTCGACGAGAATATAAAGCAGTTCCAAAAGCAGGTTCAAGAGGTTTACGAGAAGGAAAGCCGTGAGCGTTTCTCGCTGGGCGAGAAGGTTAAGGAACTTAGCGAGCTTAACCGAACCATCAGCCAGGAGGCCAAGAACCTAACCGAGGCGCTGAAGGGGCAGGTGAAAACACAGGGAAACTGGGGCGAAATGATTCTTGAGTCCATTCTATCCAAATCGGGGCTGGTAAAGGGGCGTGAGTACACCGTGCAGGAGTCGATAACGGACGAGGAGGGGAAGCGTTTTCAGCCCGATGTTATCATTTCATACCCCGACAACCGTAAGGTGGTGATTGACTCAAAGGTGACACTGGTGGCCTATGAGCGTTATTGCTCGGCATCGAACCCAACGGAGCAGCAAGCTGCTGTAAACGATTTGCTACAATCGGTTAAGCGACATATAGATGGACTATCGGCAAAAAGCTATGACGAGCTGGTTGATTCGCTCGATTTTGTAATGATGTTCATCCCAATTGAACCCGCATTTATGCTTGTGATGGAACGCGACCCGGCAATCTGGAACTATGCCTACGAAAAGCGTGTTTTGCTTATCAGCCCTACAAACCTGATTGCTGCTTTAAAGCTGATATACGACCTGTGGCAGCGCGAGTACCGCAACCGTTACGCCGAGGAAATTGCCAAAAAGGGCGGCCAGCTCTACGATAAGTTTGTGGGTTTCCTGGAAGATTTCCGTAAAATAGGCGATAGCCTCACATCTGCTCAAAAAAAATACGAGGAAGCGTTTGGGAAGCTAAAGGATGGCAGGGGCAACCTTGTGGTTCAGGCACAGCAGCTAAAGGAACTAGGAGCAAAGGCAAAGAAGAGTATCCCCGACGATTTCCTGCCTATTGATAACGAATTGGATGAGTAAGGCAAACAAAAATTTCGATTTCATCGTATTACAATGAGGCAATTTGTGTTACTTTAGCAGTTTAATTGGCTTAGAATGATTTCGGTTTGCATTCCGGTTTACAATTTCGATGTTACCGAGCTGGTTGGTGAGCTTATTGCTCAGGCTAACCGGTTGCAATACCCAATTGAGATTCTCATATTCGACGACCACTCGCACAGCTACTTCCGGAACCGCAACTCGCAGCTTGCCTCGCATAGCTTGGTCAACTACCTGGAGTTCGATTTCAACATAGGCCGTTCAAAAATTCGCAACCGCCTAGCCGATGTTGCCACCGGGCAATGGTTGTTATTCCTCGACTGCGATGTAATGGTTGACGACCCGAATTACCTTAAACGTTACATTGAAAATCTACCTAACGCAAAGGTGGTTTGTGGCGGACGTAAGTATGGCCCCAAGCCGTTCCGTCACGAGCTTCTGCTCCGTTGGAAATACGGCGTAAAACGCGAATGCCGCTCAGCATACTCCCGGCAGCTAAAGCCATACAGCTCGTTTATCAGCGGAAACTTCCTGATTGAGTACGACACCTTCCACAGCATCCGATTCAACGAGGAACTATCAGGCTACGGGCACGAGGACACCCTCCTTGGCCTTGACCTAAAAAAGCATAAGGTTGATATCCTCCATATCGATAATCCAACCATACACATGGGGCTCGATAGCAACCAGGAGTTTTTGGAGAAAACCGATCAGGGCGTGAAAAATCTTGTTAAGATTTTGCACATTATGCCCTGCATGCGTAGGGATATTGAAAAATCAATTACCCTACTCAAGGTATTCCGTTTCCTGCGAAAGGTTGGAATGCTCTACCCCTTAAGGTGGGTGTCGCGTGTATACACTCCCCTGCTCCGCAAACAGCTTTGCGGTAGCCGTCCATCGATCCTGCTGATGGACTTATACAAGCTAACGCTACTGGCTAAACTGTACACAAAAGGCTGGCGTAACCAAAGCCAGCCCTGAGAAATGCTACTTCTCCCTAAAGTATATTTGAATAGGTACTCCGGTAAGGTTAAACTTTTCCCTTAGCCTATTTTCAATGAATCGCTTGTAAGGATCCTTTATATACTGTGGCAAGTTGCAGAAAAATGCAAACTGTGGGGTTTTGGTGGGTAACTGCGCGGCATACTTAATTTTCACAAGTTTACCCTTATAAACCGGCGGCTCCTTGATTTGCAGTGTTTCCTGCAGAAAATTGTTTAGCTCCGAAGTGGGAATTCGGCGCTTACGATTTTCGTAAACCTGCATGGCGGCTTCAATCACCTTGAAAACACGCTGTTTGGTTAATGCCGATGCAAAAATGATAGGAACATCGTTGAAAGGGGCAATTCGTTCCTTGATGAGCTTGGTGTACTCATCAACGGTTTTGTTGTTCTTTTCCACCAAATCCCATTTGTTTACAACCAGCACTAAACCTTTCTTATTGCGGACTATAAGGCTGAAGATATTCATATCCTGCCGTTCAATTCCTTGGGTGGCGTCAATGAGCAAAAGGCATACATCGGAGCTCTCAATTGCCCTTACGGAACGCATCACGGAGTAAAACTCCAAATCCTCCTTTACCTTGGTTTTACGCCGTAGGCCAGCAGTATCGACAATAATAAAATCATGGCCAAACTTACGGTAGTGGGTATCAATGGCATCGCGCGTGGTGCCGGCCAACGGGGTTACAATGTTACGTTCCTCACCAATAAAGGTGTTGATTAACGACGATTTACCCACATTTGGGCGGCCAACAACGGCAATGCGGGGCACTTCGTTTTGCTCAGCTGACTCATCAATATCGGTGAAATGTTTCACAATATCATCGAGCAAATCGCCCGTACCGGAACCATTGATGGATGAGATACACCATGGGTCGCCAAGACCCAAGCTGTAGAACTCACCCGCTTGCATGCGTATGGCGTTATTGTCAACCTTGTTGGCCACCAGGTAAACGGGCTTTGAACTCCGCCTCAGTATCTCTGCCACAGCAATATCCATGTCGGTTATGCCCTCCTGGGCATCAACCAGGAAGGTGATAATATCGGCCTCATCAATAGCAATAAGCACCTGCTTGCGAATCTCCTCCTCAAAAATATCATCGGAATTTTCCACCCAACCGCCCGTGTCAATCACTGAGAATTCCTTTCCATTCCAATCGCTTTTCCCGTAAATGCGGTCGCGGGTAACGCCGGCAATTTCGTCAACAATGGCATGGCGCCAGCCAACCAAACGGTTAAAGAATGTCGATTTACCCACGTTGGGCCTTCCTACAATAGCAATTAAATTTCCCATTGCCCTAAATATCGTTTTAAATGAAATACTACCAATATCGAATTACAAGGGGTAACCAAAGCGTTTGAGCTTGCCCTCGTCGTTGCGCCAGTTGGGGTCAACCTTTACGTAAATCTCCAGGAATACTTTTTTCCCCAGAAAGGTTTCCAGCTCGAGGCGTGCCTCGGTTCCCACCTTTTTCAGCATTCGTCCCTGGCTTCCAATTATAATTGACTTCTGCGACTCCCTGTCCACATAGATTATCGCCCTAATACGGTCAATTGTTTCCGATTCCTTGTACTCTTCAATTTCAACCTCAACCGAGTAAGGGATTTCCTTTTTGTAGTTCAGCAGGATTTTTTCCCGGATAATTTCGGCTGCAAAAAAGCGGAGTGTCTTGTCGGTTAGGGTATCCTTGGGGAAATACTCAGGCCCCTCGGGCAGCCTCTCAACAATCATGTTTGCCAACGCATCGGTGTTAAAGCCGTGCAGGGCTGATATTGGAAGAATATCGGCCTTGGGCATCATTTGCCCCCACTGCTCAATTAGGAGCGCAACCTTTTCCTGTGTGGACAGGTCAACCTTGTTTATTGCCAGGATAATTGGAATATCCAACTGCTGGATTTTGTCCAGGAATTCCTGATTCTTATTGGGTGTTTCAACCGTGTCGGTGATATAAAGGATTACATCGGCATCCTCCAGCGCCGACTCCACAAACCGCATCATGGCCGATTGCAGCTTGTAGGCGGGCTTCAGAACACCCGGCGTATCGGAGTAAACAATCTGAAAATCGTCGGAGTTAACAATGCCCATTATGCGGTGGCGGGTGGTTTGCGCCTTGCTAGTAACAATGGAAATCCGCTCGCCCACAAGGGCATTCATTAGGGTTGATTTACCCACATTGGGGTTACCAATAATATTTACAAAACCCGATTTGTGCGACATGGCCAAAGATGATTAAATCCTAATAAAACCTATTCATCTTAAGCATGTTAACCTCTTTCTCGGTAAGGAAGCGCCACTTGCCACGTGGCAAATTCTTCTTGGTGAGGCCGGCAAAGTAAACCCTATCGAGCTTTATTACCTTGTAGCCTAGCGACTCAAAGATACGACGGACAACGCGGTTTTGGCCGCTATGGATTTCGATACCCACCTCGGAGCCATCGCTTCCATCAACGTAATCAATGGCATCTACCTGAATTTTTTCGCCGTCGAGCTCAACCCCCTCAAATATTTTATTCAAATCTTCGGGGCGAACCTTGCGGTCGAGTCCCACATGGTATATTTTGCGCTTTTTGAAGCTGGGGTGTGTCAGCCTGGTGGTAAGGTCACCATCGTTGGTGAGCAGAAGCACGCCAGTGCTGTTGCGGTCCAGCCTACCAACGGGGTAAACACGAACATCGCAGGCACCCTCAATGAGCTCCATCACGGTATGCTTGGCATGGGGATCGTCAACGGTGGTAACGTAGTCCTTGGGTTTGTTAAGCAGGATGTAAACCTTGCGCTCAGCGGTTAGCCGCTTGCCCTTATACATAACCACATCGTCGCGACGAACCTTGGTACCCAGTTCGGTAACCACCTTGCCGTTAACGGTAACCATGCCGTTAGCAATCAGCTCATCGGCCTCGCGACGGCTGCACACCCCTGAGTTGGCTATATACCTGTTAAGGCGGATAAGCTCATCGGCTGTTTTTTTGGCAACCATGCCCTCCGCCTTTGCGTTATCGCGGGTGTACTCCTTGCTTTTGCTTTCGTTGTAACGGGTATGTTTTACCAGCTTAAAGCCATCGTTTTTCCGTCCACTTTCGTGCTTACGCTCATCCCGTGATGGTCTTGAGCTACGCTCGTGTGCGGTTTCGCGCGGCTCATGCTCCCTGGAATCGGAATCCTTTTTCCATGAGCGTGGGCGGTACGATTTTGGCTGTTCGGAATTGTCGGATTTTGGTTTGCGGAAATCGCCTCGGCGGCTATCCTCTGACCTGCGCTTTGGTTCCGGTTTGTGTTCATCGGAACGGGGTGAAACTCTTTTCTCGGGCTTAGAATCGCTTTCGTCGTTGGCATCTACCTTTTTCAACGTAAGGGTTCTAGGCCTGTAAACCCTGGCGGGTTCCTCGGGGGAGTTACTCCGCTTCTCGCGTTTAACATCCCTGTTCATACTCTCTTTTCTCATTTATATGCTTAATTATTAACTATTTACGGCTAACGTCATAGCCATTTAGGCTTGCAAAGATACAAACAAAAATTGATTTACATGCTGATTAAGAGAAATTTGTGTTTAGTTTATAGTGTTTAGGTTTTTCTGATTGTAAATCTGGGCAAAGCAGGGGCGAAAGCGTCTGAAAGACGAACTCGAACAAAGAACTGCCACAGGTGACAAAACACCATGCTGATTAGATGTGTCCAACTATCAATCCCCTTAATTTATTTGCCCCTTTGTACTTGCTTTGAATGGCAGAGGATATGTGATGTAGATTTAGGCTTGAAATCTGAAAAAAAGTTTTAACTTTACCATGGGATTTGGTTTTTGGGTTATTGTAAAACTATCCCTTAACGGGGATGTTTCCAACTTCACTTTTTTTATCTACAAAATTTATTTTGGACGGATGTGAGAAAAAATAAATAGTTTGTTGAAAATTCACAAAGAGAAAGAAAAAGAATTAACGAACTTTAGCCCAGTTTAATGGATAAAGCGTTTAAAGGGGAAATGTAAAATATGATAAAACAGGACAACAATCAATTATTCAGGCTAGCAGCAGTATTGTATGCTGACAACAATTATGAGGTTTCTACAAAAACTATCATCCGAAAGGTTATTGAATGTGCTATTTTAAGTAATGGCAATAAACCGTTGAACATTCATCAAATAATTGAGTTTGTCCAGACGTCTTACAATTTAGATCTTATTGAAGAAGAAGTAATTTCAATTGTAACTCACGAGAAAGAAGAAGGATTTGTTGTTAATGTTAAGAAAGAAGAAATAATTATAAACTTAACTGAAAAAAGGAAGATTCACCTTGAATCAAAAGTTTCAAATAAAACTATTGACTTTTTCATTGATGAGTTTGTGAAACTAAAATCAGAATTAGCTACAGGCATCAATGTAAAAGAGATTATTTACAGATTTTTATATGAATTGCTTAGTACAAATGTAGAAGGTTTTAAAAAACTACTTAACAGCAAAAATCAAATTGAAGACCTAATTAATATTGAATCTCATAACTACACTACAATTGAAAGAGAAGTTATTAACGAATTTCTAACTTGGGATAATAACGATAAAAACAAAGCGATTTTTGACATTGCTTCTTATGCTCTTGAATATTGTATGATTTCCAATAATGGAAAAGGTGTCCAATTACAACTTAATAATCTAAAAAATAAAGTTTTCTACATAGACACTAATGTTATTTATAGAGCATTAGGCATAAATGGTGAAAACCGAAAGAAAAGAACTATAACTTTTTTAAAGAAGGTAACTGAAACTGAAACTAAATTAGTTATTTCGAAATATACTGATTTAGAGCTTAAAGATTCTGTAAAGTTCTATGTTGATAAATTAAAAAAGTATTCTTTGAATCAGCCAATTAGTCCTGATGTTTTCAATGAAAAATATTTCAAAAGTTTGTCTGACATTTACGATTTTTATTATCAATGGCGATTGGGATTAGTGAATGATAGCTTAGAACTATTTGAAGCTCATATCCTAGGGCTTTATGAGAAATTCAAAGAAGAATTTAATGTCACTACTGAATACAAGATCCCTTTTAATGATAATGATGAAAAAATAAAAGAAAAAATAACATCTCTTTCAAATGAAATTTCTCGACAAAAAGACGCTGACAATTCCCGTCACAATTGGAATGGAGATTATTATGATGCTTCAAATATTCTCTTAATTGAAACAAGACGAGAAGGCAAAGAATCGAATATATTTGAAACAAAACAGTTCTTTATTTCCACCGACCAATCATTAAGAAGATGGGACTACTATAGAAATTTATCAACCCCTGTTGTTATTCTTCCAAGCCAATGGCTTAGCATTATACTTAGATATATATGCAGAACAACAGACGATTATAAAAGCTTTGTTAGCTTTTTGAACTTGCCGAGTGGAGAAACTAAAATAGACAGCGAGAAAATTCATATCATTTTAAAAGGCATCAGTGAAATGACCACAAACTTTGACCAACAGAGATTTTTGGTTCAAACATTGGTTCAAAGAAAATTTGAAGGAGTACTTGAAAACGGAATCAAGGATGAGGAGATCCTAGAAAGGACAAAAGACTTTGCGAAAACTGAGTTACAAAAACAAGTTGAAGAAATTGCAGCGAAGCATCAAAATCTACAATCAGAGCTTGAGACACACAAAGAATCTACTTCTAAACTGATACAAGATTTAGATCAGAAAGCCACTAAACAAGCAAAGGAACTAATAGAGAAAGAAGAAGAAAATAAAAGGCTTAAAGCTAAACTTAGTCAGGAATTTATTGACAGTAAATTGAGTGATTGGCGTACTTCAGCCTATTGGTGTTTGCCATTGATTATTGCCATAGGCGCATTTTTCTTTTTCCAATTGTTCTATATTGATTGGGAGTACAACTATGTTGAAAAGTTAATTCAATATATTGACAATAATCCGAGTGAGTCAAAACGTAATTGGATGATGGCAGTCAATGTTGCTCTGTTAGGAGCAATTGTGGGGCTAATACGATTTTGTTGGAATAGACTTTTTTCTTTCGAAAAGAAGGAGGAACAAATAAACAAAATAGTTCAAAATTTACCTGATGAATATAAATAGCACCCCGTTCGGCTGAGGCTATACGCCTCAGTCGAATCTATCTATTCGGGCACTGCCCGGTAAATATAGCTAATTGTACGTTTTCCACCGTATGTCTACGGTAATTACATCTATTACTGAATCTAACCCTGAGTAGTTGCGTGCGCTGGAGTACAGGTAATCCTCTGGGTTTACTACAATGCCGCTGCGTACTGGATTTTGGTGGATATAGTGAACCTTCTGCTCTATAAACTTTTGGCTGTAAATATGCTCGGCATGGTTCTCGTGCGTCCAAAGCTGGAAGGTTTGCTTGCTTTTTAGCTTGCCTTGGTACTCAAATACCACCCGGAGCCATTCGCTCCGGCTTTCCTTCCCACTTTGCATGATTTCGAGGAACCGTTTGCTGGTGTAGCTCTTAAAATCACGGACAAACCCACTTAAATTACCATTTTGGCTCTGCGCCAGCAGGTGAATGTGGTTCGACATGATTACGTACGCGAATAGGTTTAGCCCCTTATTCTTTTGGCAGAACTTTAGGCTATCGATAACCACATCGCGGTACTCCTTGCGGGTGAACAGATCCACCCATCCCACTATCTGAAACGTTAGGTAGTACGCGCCATCCTGCTCCTGTATCTTGTAGCCTGTGGACATTGATCCGGTCTGTTGCTATAACAAATCTACAAAAATTCAGCAATAACTTTTACGTGTAACTTAGATTTTGTTAACCTATTCTGGCTAAAGTGTAACGTTAGGCTTAGGCTCATTATGCTTATGGCTTTGCCTGTACTTGAATTATAAAAAAACAGGCACAGCCTGCTACTGATAGCCCGACGGCGGTGCAACCGCCGCCGAACACGGGGCGTTTATTGCTTTTTACAGCCTCGACTCAACATAAGAATATATGCCGGGGAATAAGGCTGGTGATTTTGGAAAAAAGCGCTAACTTTACCATGGGAGTTGGTTTTAGGGTTATTGTAAAACTATCCCTTAACAAGGATGTTTCCAACTTCGCTTTTTTATATTACAAAATTTTATTTTGTACGGATGTGAAAGACATTAAATACCTCGACCTTTACCTATCAGCATTTGAACTTGAGAGTAAAGACAAAGAAATTGAACAAAGTAAATTTGCAGAATTTTGGCATTACTTAAACGGGTGCCTTGAAATCAAATCGCTTGACGAGAAGTTTTCAACATTGGCCTACTATTTAATGAATTACTTGTGTTTAGTTGTTGCCTACCAACCATACAGAATTACTGAATTAGAAGTTTACTACTACGATAAAGACAATCACCCGGATCCTTATGTTCATTGTTCTACAGAACAACTTTTTGCGGGCAACTGGTATTTTAACGGAGCAGGTTTAGATATTACATTTGGCGACTATGAAAAGAAAATTTATGGTGGGCTTTTAATCAGGGGAATTATGAAATTTGGAGATAGTCCACGTTACATAAGCGGCCCATCAAACGTTCTTAAAGAAATTTTCTCAAACATCGGTAACATTTTGACAGGCAAAGGAAGCATTTGTTTGAGAGAGCTAAAAAAAGATAAAATTGAAGAGATAAAAACCGAACCAATCCAAGCGGTTCGTATCGGCTTGACTAAGAAAAAAGAGGACACAGAAAATTATGCCGAGAAAAAATATCGATATATAGTTGAACTAAATCTTCAACATAAATTCAAGGATAAAGCAAAAGTTGTTCGGCAACTTTTGGCAGACAACAAAATCAATAAAAAACAAGCCAAAGAAATAATGGGCTACGACATAAATCCGTAAATGATACCCGATAGCCAAACAAATACTCTTTACATTGCTGACTGCTTACCAAAAAAGCATCCAAAATTCTTTATGGACTTTGAAGCGGTATTAAAAAAGTGTGGTATCACTTTTCAGCTATTACCTTACACCAAAGACATTTGGGCTGTTGATTATATGCCAGTTCAAGTTACAGCTGACAAGTTTGTTCAGTTTGTTTACAACCCAGACTATTTGCAAAGCCGGAAATGGTTAAAGACAATTCCGGATGTTGAAAGTATTTGCAACTCAATAAGACTTAATCGAATAAAATCAAACATCGTTTTAGATGGAGGTAACGTAATAAAGACAACCGATAAAGTAATAATGTGCGACAAGATTTTTCTTGAAAATCCAAACTATTCAAGGCGACAACTTTCAGATAAATTAAAAGAATTATTTGAAATAGATAAACTCTTTTTTGTTCCTCAACAACCAAAGGATTTTACAGGTCACGCAGATGGAATGGTTCGTTTCCTTGACAACAATACGGTAATAATTAACGACTATTCAAAAGAGAAACCAGAATTTCAGAGAGCATTTAAAATTGCATTGGACACCGCAGGGCTTGACTACATCGAAATCCCATACAACCCATACGGTAACAAGACTAACGGACAAGCAAATGGCATCTACATCAACTTTTTACAAATGCAAAATACGGTTATCGTTCCAACTTTTGGTATTAGGGAAGATGATATCGCAATTCGACAATTTGAACAACTTTTTAGAGGACAACAAATAGCAACTATTGACAGTAACGAAGTGGCTAACAATGGCGGAATACTTAATTGTATAACATGGAACATTTTGACAACGTGATAAGAGAAACGCCATATGACACTCCTTACTAAACCCTTTTCCACACTACTATTGCAAAAAGCATAATATGGAATATCAAACAAGCGATAAAGTGTATGAAAAGTATTTGTTATTGATTATAAGCCCCGCCAAAGATGAGCAAATAGTTTTTTTGGTGGATTTTTATTTTTAAATTTATAAATAAAGTAATTCAATAAACAATGAAAGCGTTAATGCAAAACGAAATTCGTAAAGATAATAGGACTCTTAAACAAATTAAATCTGCACTTTTTGGGGTTGCAGTTGGCGATGCTTTAGGGGTTCCAGTCGAGTTTAAAAGCAGACAAGAGATAAGCCAAAATCCTGTAACTACTATGATTGGTTACGGCACACACAATCAGCCTCCTGGGACTTGGTCCGATGACAGTTCGCTAACTTTTTGTTTGGCCGAAGGATTGACTAATGACTTTTGCCTTGATGAAATAGGACAGAATTTTGTAAAATGGTACAACGAAAATTATTGGACACCCTATGGTGAAGTTTTTGACATTGGTGGAACAACCAAACAGGCAATTTTGCGAATTGCAAAAGGCGAAAATCCTGAGTTGGCGGGTAGTTCAAAAGAAACCGATAACGGTAACGGTTCGCTAATGAGAATCTTACCGCTGCTTTTTTATTTATATAACAAACCAATTAATGTGCGTTTCGAAATTACAAGAAAGGTATCTTCAATAACTCACAGGCATATCCGTTCAATTATTGCATGCTTTTACTACCTTGAATTCGCTAAGCAAATTATTGAGGGAAGAGACAAGTTTGATATTTACAGCAATTTGCAAACATTTGTTTTAAATCATTTAACAAATCTTTCAATTAACCCAGCAGAAATATCTTTGTTTGACAGATTGCTAAAATCAAGTATTTACGAACTTGACACGGAACAAATTTATAGTACTGGTTATGTGGTGCATACTCTTGAAGCCAGTATTTGGTGTTTAATGACAACAAGTAATTTCAAAGAAGCCGTTTTGAAAGCGGTCAATTTGGGATATGACACTGATACAACAGGAGCTGTAACGGGAGGCCTTGCAGGCTTGCTTTACGGTTTTGAAAATATTCCCGAAGAATGGGTACTTCAAATTGCAAAACATCACGAAATAGAAAATTTGGCAGAACGGCTTTGCATAAAAATTACAAGTTGTTAGCATGGTATCTGCATAGTACAGAATATGGTGCTAAAATTGAGAGCAGAGCACCTGTATATTCCCTGCTTGTATCATAAATCTCTAAAACCCCAAGTAAAAATCCTCGGTTAACCGTTTGTACTCATCGGAGTAGGAACCATCGGGGTTGTGGATGGTGAGGGTGCTTTCGGCCACAGCCCGTTTTTGGGTTTCGAGCTGGAGCAGGACCCTTAGCACCTTTCGGCCGGGTCGCGACTGCACGTTAACCTTTTGCGTGCAGTAAAGGCCATGTGCGCCAGCCAGGGCAATGAATACATTACCCTCGGAGTAAGGGAATACTCCACAGAACCTGCCGCTTGGGGCAAGCAGCTTTATGACGCCCTCAATCAAATGGTTGTAGGGTAAACTCTCGGTATGGCGCGCAATGTTTCGGCCGGTGTGAGCCGATTTGAGCGACTGGTTGAAGTATGGTGGATTGGAAACAATCAGGTCGTACCGGTGGCTTACCGAGGGTGCAAAACTCTGCAGCGAGCAGTTGATAACATCGATACGGTTAGCCCAGGGCGATAGGTTCACGTTGCTCCTGGCCTCGGCTGCCGATTGCGCATCAATCTCAATGGCATCGATGTGTGCACCTGTGTTGCGTTGGGCAAGCATAAGCGCAATTACACCGGTACCCGTGCCAATATCGAGTATTCGGTTAGTGCCGGTAACATTAGCCCATGCCCCTAAAAGCACACCATCGGTATTTACCCGCATGGCCGCTTTTGACTGGTGCACTGTGAATTGCTTGAATTTAAAGTAGCTATTACCCACGGAGTTGCAAGTTAAAACTTTTCATGAAGGCCTAAACCAAAAAGGGCGTAATCGTACTTAACGGGATCGGCGGGATCAAACTGCCTTAGCGCGTCGGTAAGCTCAACCACGGCTTTAAAATCGTCCTGCGCGCGTTGCAGGATTCCCAGCTTACGGGCTACCCTGCCGGTATGTAGGTCGAGCGGCATAAGTAATGCCGAGGTTGGAATGGTACTCCAGATGCCAAAATCGACCCCCTCAGTTGCCGGGCGAATCATCCACCTCAGGAACATATTTATACGCTTGGCGGCAGCACCCGCAGCAACATTGGGGACATGGCGGAGAGTGCGTGCAGGAACCTCGCATTCCATAAATACATTGCGGTAGGCCTGTATGGCATCGTGTACCGATTGCTGTTGGCGGTAACCCTTGGCAAATACCTGTTCAAGTCCGCCTAAATGGGTGTATATGTGCCTAAGTACGTAAACAAACTCAATGGCATCGGCTGAGCTGAAGGTTCGGTGAACAAAGCCTTGCAGGGCATGCTCGTCGGCTTTGGAAAAGTTCACTACAAACTCGTAGGGCTTATTGCCCATGATGCCCATAAGCTTGCTGGCGCTATTCACTATCGATTTTCGGCTGCCCCATGCAAAGGTTGCAGCAAACAAAGCGCTTATCTCAATATCGTGCTTATCAGAAAAGCCATGGGGTACTTGAATGGGATCGCCAATGATAAATGCAGGGCAGGCATACCGCCTGTACCTGTCGTTAAGCAAATCGGCAAGTTCAGCAAACGACTTAGGTGTAAGCATGGCTAAACAAGTTGACCGTCGTTCATGGAAATTTGCAGGTCGGCCATGCGGGCCAATTCCTTATCGTGGGTTACCACCACAAAGGTTTGCCCAAAGGTATCGCGCAGGTGAAAGAATAGCCTGTGCAATTCCTCCTTGTTGTGTGAATCGAGGTTGCCTGAGGGCTCATCGGCTAAAACTACCATGGGGTTGTTGATGAGAGCCCGTGCAACAGCCACACGCTGCTGCTCCCCACCCGATAGTTCCGATGGCTTATGGCTAACCCTGTGTGACAAACCCAGAAAATCAAGCAGTTCCTTTGCACGATTTGAGGCGTCGGTCATGCTTTTGCCTGCAATTAAAGCAGGCATGCATACATTCTCAAGAGCAGTAAACTCAGGCAAAAGGTGGTGGAACTGAAATACAAAGCCAATATGGCTATTGCGGAAACGAGCAAGCTGTGTATCGTTAAGCGCTGTAACATCGGTACTATCGTATAGCACTTTACCTTTATCGGGCTGGCTGAGCGTTCCCATAATCTGGAGCAATGTGGTTTTACCTGCCCCGCTTGGCCCAACAATGGCAACCACTTTCCGTTCAGGTATCTCAACCGTAATGCCCTTGAGCACGGTAAGCGCTCCAAACGATTTAACTATGCTTTCAACCTTTATCATCTAGGTAAACTAAAAAATGAAGTTCAACAAAGGTAAACATTTTAGGGAAAGGATAAAGGATAAAGGGAAAAGGGGAAGGTGTTTAGTGTTTGGTGTTTAGTGTTTTGCTGATTTCCTATCTGAGTAAAACATTTCAATCTGCGTATTCGGTGTTCCATTGGATTTGCCATCAACAAATAGCCAACAACTATCAACATCAACTATCATTCTGAGCGTTGCGAGGGAACTCAATCTAACCAGCATGCTTACTGCTGGGGTTGTCATCGTTTTCAGGGTCTTTGTCGTCCAGGTTAGTCAGGCTGATTTGGCTGCGAATCTCGGCGATACTTTTTTGCAAGTAGTGGTAGGTTCTTCCCAGTAATCGGGCAACATTTAGCAGGGTTGCCGAGTCAAAGAGCAGCAAAGCAACTATAACGATTACAACCAGTTCCCATAGGCCTACAAAAAGCAGAATCATGGTACTCAACGTTTACTACCCAAAGGTAGTCAGAAAAACAAAAAAAGTTTACAAAATCATAGTTTATCAGCCTAAAAAATTATAGTTTGGCACCAAATTTAAACCAAAAGCTATAAACCAAAACCTAAACCTTGAGATATGAGTAAGATTCTTGTACTAGGGGCAGGACTGTCATCGTCCGATTTAATCAAGTACCTGCTGGACCACTCTAAAGTGCTGGGCTGGACTGTACGAGTTGGCGATTTATCGTTGGAAACCGCCCGGCAAAAGGTAAAAAATCATCCCAATGGTCAGGCCATACAATTCGATATCAACAATAACAAGCAGCTGCAGGATGAGGTATCATGGGCAACGGCTGTAATATCGTTGCTGCCTGCATTTATGCATCCGGTGGTTGCCCAGGAGTGCGTTAGGCAAGGCAAGCACATGCTTACCGCCTCGTATGTTTCGGACACCATGAAATCGTTGCATGAGGAGGCCCGGCAGAAAGGGATTGCCCTGCTAAATGAGCTTGGGGTTGACCCGGGTATTGACCACATGTCGGCCATGCGGGTTATTGACGAGATAAGAGCCAAGGGTGGAAAGCTAACCGGATTCATAAGCAATACCGGCGGCCTAATTGCGCCTGAAAGCGACAACAACCCATGGAACTACAAGTTTACATGGAACCCACGAAACGTTGTTCTGGCTGGACAGGGGGTTGCTCAGTACCTTGAGAATGGACAGTACAAGTACACCCCATACCACCGTCTTTTTACCAGCGTAAGGGAGTACAATATCATGGATTTGGGCAAGTTTGAGATGTACCCCAACCGCGACTCACTCAAGTACAGGGAGATATATGGGATTGAAGATATACAGACCATAATACGAGGCACTCTGCGTCGTGCCGGGTATAGCAAGGCCTGGAATGTGTTTGTTCAGCTTGGCATGACCGACGACACCTATAAAATGGCTAACAGCGAAAAGCTAACCAAGCGCGAGTTTTTGAATAGCTTCCTACCCTACCATCCCACCGAGACCGTGGAGGAGAAGCTGAAAAGGATAATCCCTGATGCCCAGGACGAGGTGGTGTTTAACAAGCTGAAATGGCTAGGAATGTTCGACAACGAACCCATTGGCCTTGCAAATGCAAGTCCTGCCCAACTGCTTCAGCATATCCTTGAGCCCAAGTTAGCCCTTGGCCCTAACGATAAGGACATGATAGTAATGCAACACATATTTGACTATGAGCTTTCCGGCAAAAAGCATCGCAAAACATCAACCATGGTGACTATTGGTAAAGATACCATTCACACCGCCATGTCAATAACTGTAGGAACCCCGCTAGCCATTGCTACCAAGCTGCTACTGACCGGGCAGATAAAGGATCGTGGTGTTATTGTTCCTACCAAGGCGCATCTTTACAACCCGATTCTTAATGAACTTGAAAACTTTGGGGTTAAATTTATTGAGGAGGATGTTGAGCTGAGCTAGATTTTAACGATTACCTAAAACCATTAAGCCGGATGTTTTGTCCGGCTTTTTTTTATATTGATAATGCAATGTCGTATAGTTAACAAAAATATAAATGCCTGTCATCCTGAGCGCAGCGAAGGATCTCTAATCGACCCCATAAGACATTTCGCTCGTGCTCAATATGAAAATAGTTTCACGAACAACGCTTCCAGCCCCGTAGGGGCGTAATATTTGTATCACCTTGATTATTCCCACATGTATAGCGATGCACGCAATACTTTTTCCAACGAGCATGGGGTAAACGTTGCATCGCAAAGGAAAAACATTGCAAAGAGTGATTTTCATGTTCTTTCTTGTCTTGATACAAGAAAGAACCAAAGAAAATCAAGGCTGAAAAGCCCGACCCGATGGGTACCCCGTGGGTGGAACTGCCACGCGATACTATTCGCCACGCCTATGGCGTGGCTCATGTGGTATCGCTTACTATAACCGCCGCCACGTTCCACCCCCGACCCATTCTCGGGTCAGGCTTTTATGCCACTGTTTGCTTCTTCCGCTCCATTCCTCCTCAGGGAAAAGGGCTGGGGTGAGGTCGTATCCCACGAACAACGAACATCGCTTCCAGCCCCGTAGGGGCAAAATATTTGTAACACCATGATTATTCTTAAATGTATAGCGATGCACACAGTACTTTTTCCAAAGAGCAAGGGTGAAACGTTGCATCGCAACAGAAAAAAAAACTGAAAAGAACGATTTCCAAAAAAACAATAAGAATAAAAGGGTTTAAGGTAAAGAGATGCTTCGGCTAGCTCAGCATGACAAGTAGCAGAAAGGAAGACAGGGTTTTTGTCATCCCAAGCAAAGTCGAGGGATCTCTTCAAAGGATTGAAGAGTAAAGAGCAATGAGATGCTTCGGCGAAGTCAATCTATATAAATCGGGACTCAGCACGACAGCAGTAATGTTTCGCTTGCGCGTAACATGACAAATAACCTTAACTAAACAATATTGATTGATAATAATTAAGATGCAGAAATAACAGGTGATGGATTTGAAACAAGCTATCAAGGTGATTGTTTTAGTTTGAATAAAAAAGCGGAAAGACTATTGCCTTTCCTGATATTTTTGGGTAAATTGGACTATGCTAAAATGTTTAAATACATTCAGGTATTTTGGTGTAATTGCCATAGCTATCATATTTTGCGGTAGTGTAAGAGCTTATGCCCAGTACTACACCATTCAGAAGTATAGTGCCGAAGGTGGAGTAAAAGCCTCAGGCGATGAGCAGTGGGCCAGAGCCGGCGAGCGACTTGAACATCCATTTATAGTTGTGGTAACCGATTCCTCAGGGAATCCTGCCCCCGGGGTAAGGGTTACGTTTGAAATTACCCGCGTTCCCTTTGGCTCAAAAGGACACCTTTTGGAAAGGTACGAGGTATTCACCAACAGTCAGGGCATTGCACGCACCCAGCTTCACTTGGGTAATAAGGAGGGCGAGTATCAAATATCGGCAAGCATCCAGACTGAGAGCCCGCAAAACTTTGTGATTTTTACAGCCTATGCCAATGCACGCAATTGGGCAATAATGCTAATTGTTGGCTTGCTGGGAGGGTTAGCAATATTCTTTATCGGCATAAACCAAATGAGTACTGGTTTACGCCACGGTATTGCCGATAAGCTAAGGCTAATTCTGCTACGCATGTCGAGGAACAGGGTTGTGGCAACCTTTTTTGGGGCACTGGTTACCGTTATAACCCAGTCGAGTAGCGCAACCACGGTGATGCTTGTTGGATTTGTACAGTCGGGTTTGTTGCGATTTGAGCAAACCATAGGCATGATACTGGGCGCTGCCATTGGTACTACCATTACAGTCCAGCTAATTTCGTTCAAGTTAGCCGATTACTCGCTGCTGGTGGTAGCCCTTGGCTTTGGCATTATGGTATTTGTGAAAAAACACGTTACCCGCAGCATTGGCGAAGCACTTGTAGGCTTTGGCCTACTATTCTACGGCATGCACCTTATGTCGGGTGCCATGTCGCCACTAAAGCATTACGAACCATTCCTACAGGTTATTGAAAGCGTGCAGCAACCATTAATAGGCGTGATGGTTGGAACCTTTTTAACCGCCCTTGTTCAGAGTAGTGCGGCATTTATTGGGATTGTGCTTACCATGACCACCCAGGGGCTCATATCGCTTGAGGGTTCAATCCCTTTACTCATGGGTGCGAACCTGGGCACGGCAGTAACCGGGATAATTGCAGCATTTGCTGCGGGCCGCGAGGCCAAAAAGGTGGCCATGGCCTACGCTGTATTCAAATTCATTGGAATACTCCTTCTATTCTGGCTTATTGAGCCCTTTGCTCAACTGGTTAGGTTCCTCACTCCCGATGTAATGGACACCTTTGCCGGGGGAACTGTTACAAACATATCGAGGCAGGTGGCTAATGCCCACACAATCTACAATGTGCTACTCGCCTTGATTGTTTTGCCTTTTACCGCTCAGTTTGCCCGTATTGTGGATTGGGTTATGCCAATCTTCCCTGAGAAACAACAACGGTATAAAACCCAGTATATCGATATCAACCTGATAAATACTCCATCAATTGCCATTGAGGTTGCACGGCGCGAGCTGGTGGGCATGGCTCACTTGGTAAACTCAATGCTAAGCGATAGCATTACCCTATTCACCCACAAGGATTCAAGAGTAATTGACTCAATCCGCGAAAAGGAGGAGCATGTAAACTTCCTGCGCGATAAGCTTAACGACTACCTGCTCCGAATAAGCCATGCCGATATAAGCGATAATGAGGTTGACAATGTGTTCAGGGTGATGTTTGCCACCAAGGAGCTGGAGCAGATAGGCGATATTATATCAAAGAATCTGATTGAGAAAGGGGAATGGTGGCTGGGTGCAGGACTGGAGTTTTCCGATGAAGGGAAAAATGAGCTTGTTGAATTCCATAGGCTAACCCAAAAGCAGCTTAACCGAGCCATTGAGATACTGGACACACTGAACCTGGATGTAGCCCGCAAGCAGCTCCGCAAGTACGATCACTACAAGAAGGTTGGTATTGAGCTTGAGCGTAACCATTTCGATAGGCTTAAGCAGGCGGTGGGCAAATCCATTGAGAGCTCCAAAACGCACCTTGAGCTGGTGAGCCTTTACCGCATAATTGGCAGCCATGCCAACAACATAGCCCGGATTACCATTGGTGAGGGATAAGGCAAAAAAAGAACCTAGAATTTGGGAAAGGTAACGGTTCCGTGGTTACAACTGCTGGGGAGTTAAAGTCAACGGCGTCATCACACGCTAAACCGAAACTAAATTACTAAAAACTTTCGAATCTGCATCATCAGCCCCAGTAGGTTGAACCACGTGTTGTATGCAGTTTTTAATTACTTTAATATTTTCGGATAATCCATTTTCCAAATCTTTTCATTAGAATTCCAAATTAAAAATGGACCATCAAAGCCTTCAGAGTAAACAATTTCATATTCTCCATTATCGTTCTTCGTGTATAATGGTTTTGTAGCAATTAAGTCTGTCTTAAATCCTAATTTTTCCAACGTTTCAAAATCTTTATCGTCAGGTAGTTTTTTTTCCTTTTCTTTGTATTCCTCAATTCTTTCAATTAATTCATTCCCTTTTCTGATATCTGATTTTCTGGTTATTTCAAATGGTAGATTCAAATAAATTGTTGTTGCTGATATTAAAACGGTAATTATTATAATAGAATAGAGTAATAATTTCTTCATATTACTGCACAGCTGTCCAAAATAATTTAAAATCAAAAAATGCCTAATTGTTAATCAGGTGGTTAGGGTTCAAAAGTAATCAAT